>JAGVCI010000029.1 GCA_020059985.1 Candidatus Peribacterales bacterium
AAACGCACGGTGAAAAAATCCTACCTCGCGATCGTTGTTGGTGTTCCCGATCCTCCGACCGCAAAGATCGATGCGCCGATTGGGCGAAATCTCACCGACCGCACACGTATGTCGATCCTGAAAACGTCCGTGAGTCGCGAGGCGCAGACCACGTATCGCACCTTAGATCATTCCGATGATGCCGCACTTCTCGCGTGTGATCTGCACACCGGACGCACACACCAGATTCGTGTGCACCTGCGGTCGATCAATCACCCGATCCTCGGGGACCCCACCTACGCGACATCGGAAAGTAAACGGACGACATTGCACTACGAAATTGCCTCGCTCTGCCTCCATTCATGGATGCTCGCCTTCGATTCCCCTGCGGAGGGCGACGTAAAGGTAATCGCACCTGTCCCGGAGCATTTCGCGGAAACACTCAAGGCAATCGGCCTTCATCTCCCACGCGCGAAGAAGTAAGATGACGCCGTGCAGTATCCTGAAAAATCTGCAGAGGTGACCGTTCCCATAGCTTCTCTCCTCGCCAAGCGCTGGAGTCCTGTGGTGATGAGCGATGCGAAAATTGATCAGAAGATGATTGATCGTCTTTTCGAAGCCGCTCGCTGGGCACCGAGTAACTATAACGAGCAACCGTGGCGATTTGTCTACGCGACGAAGGATGATGGAAAAGAGCGCGAGGTGATCGAGTCACTCCTCGTCGACGGGAACGCGTGGGCGAAGAGTGCGTATCTTCTGATCGTGAGTTTTACGAAGAAGACGTTCGCGAAGAACGACAAACCGAATCGGATGGCGCTCCACGATCTTGGTGCAGCGAATCTCTCGATCGCACTCCAGGCAACCGATATGGGACTCGTCACTCACCAGATGGGCGGATTCGATCACGAGAACGTAAATACGATCCTGGGCGTTCCAGACGATTTTCTCCCCGGATCCATGATGGCGATCAGTCAGCCGACGGATTCTAAGGGAGCCCCCGCAGAACTCATCCAGCGAGATGAAAAACCGCGCTCGCGCGCATCCACCGTGATTGCGTTTCGCGGGAAGTGGGGACAATAAAGAGTTACTACGGGTTGTAATCGATTGTGTAGATCAATTTATCGAGCACCATGCCCTCGCTGTCGCGCGCAACAATTTCGTAGGTGTTGTGACCTTCTTCCATAGTTTGGAGCTCCACGTCGGCGATGTAATTCCAGAAGTCCGCGCCAGAACGGTAGAGACGCAGCTTGTAGTCATTCACCCAGATCGTGTCGGTGCGTGTTGATGTGTTGCCCTCGATGAGGAGCTCCGAGAGACGAGTCTCCTGGTGCGAGATCCCCGCAGTGGGTGCGTGCACGGTGAGGGACCCCGGCATAATTGGTGGATTGTCGATCGCGGGCGGTGCTTCATCTTCTTCGACTGGTGTCGAATCGTCTGGGGTCTCAGACGTGTCGTCTGACGAGGCGTCAATGACTTGATCTGTTGCACCCTCTTCCAGGATGACCGTAATTGTGGCGGGGTTGCTGCGGTAGCCACCTTGGTTAATAACCACGACGTCGAAGCGATTCTCGCCGAACTTCAAGTTCTGGAGGTCTGTACTCGCGAGATACGTCCACCTCGTGTCGCCTGGCTGGAAGAGTTGGAGACGATAATCATTCACCTGGATGCCGACCGATCCTGCGGGTGCGGTTCCACTGATCTCGAAGCGTGTCCTCCCGGTGCGGTACGTCTGACCAGCCGTCACGGGAGCCGTGATCGTCGGTGCTGGCGGTGGCTCGCGATTGCGCTTCACGGTGCGTCGCACATCTTCAGCGACAGTTCCGTCTGTTCCGAGTGCCTCGATCAAAATCGTCACCTGATCTTCATCCGCGAGTGCGACTTCGTGCGAGAACGTGCGAACGGATGGTTCGAGCGGGACAGCGTATCCATCGATGCGGACGGCAGTGACATTTGCCCCCACGGTTCCACTCACGACGACGGTGCTACTCGTGACGGTCGCACCTTCTTCCGGTGAAGAAACGGCGAGAACGATCTCTCCATCTGTTGGCATTTGTGCTCCCGTGCCTGCGCCCGTCGCAATCAAACTAGCGACAAGACGGCCTTTGCTCTCTTCCACGAAAGGAGAGCGCACGAGCGTCGGGTCGATGGCGCTACGGAAATCGTACGGGTCCGCTGAGGCGAGTCCTCCCTGCGGAAGACTGAAGGCCTGCCCCTCTCCGATGAAGAACGGATCAGTTCCTTCGATCGCGACTTCGACTCCCAGTCCATCGCCTGCGAAGACTGCGACAGACGTCTCCGTAAGAACAGTTTCTGTTCCAGTGGGAAGATTGAGAGTCATGGATGGCGTTTCGATCGAGCGTGTCATGGGAATGGTCTCGTCTGCTGGAACCGTTACCCAGAGTGTGCCGCTCGTGAGAGCAAGAGCGAGTATTCCGTTCTCTTCTCCTCGCCTGCTCGTGACGATGGCCATTTCGGTTCCTTCATCGAGACGCACGAAGGTGTCATCAAAAAATTTGAGCGTCGCGTGTGCGTTACCACTCGTCGAGACGCGATCCCCGGGGTAGAGCTTGATCTGATCCTCGGCGCGGACGAACTCGCCATTCTCAATGGAGACTTGCACGAAGCCAGTTCCCTCTGACTCCACCGTGAGCACAGCGGCTGCTTGGGTCACCGCTCCCCCTCCACCGAAGATGGCGGAGAGCAGACGGTTCCCGAGAAAGAGAATCCCAGCGACAATCATCAGCCCCAAAAAAGGCTTCAGAAAGATGCGAGGCGTCGAGACGTCCCCGTTCACTGGCTGCCCAAAACGACGATGGCGTCTATACAAGGAGCGTTATCGTACGGAAAGAGCGGGAGGCAAAGCAAGGTCGGCGCCGGGAGGATATCGAGGATTTCGATGATTACGACGATGTCGAGGACCGTCAAAATCCTCGATTTCTTCGATTCCCTCGAAATCCTCCCAATTAAATGCTCACGCGCATCACCTCGCTCTGTGTGGAAATTTTTTGTTCCACGAGCATCTCTCCCCACTCGCGCATAGTGCGGTAGCCCTCTTCTTTGGCCTTCGCTTCGATGACCGCAGCCGTCTCATTGAGGAGGATCTGCTCACGAATCGCCGGCGTCACAATCAAGAGTTCTGCGAGCGCTGCCTGTCCGCCGTAACTCGAGCTTAAGCCCGGGTCACAGTCTTTCTTCCCGCGGCACTCGGGGGTCAAGGTACGGACGAGTCGTTGTGCGAGCACCGCGCGAAGAGAAGGAGCGAAGGTGTAGGGACTCACGCCCATCGAGAGGAGACGCGGGATGGCTTCCACTGCCGAGTTCGTATGGAGCGTCGAGAGCACCAAGTGTCCGGTGAGCGCGGCGTCGATCGCGGTCTGCGCCGTTTCGAAGTCACGAATTTCTCCGACGAGGATCACGTCTGGGTCGTGGCGGAGCACGGACCGAAGTCCCGTCGAGAACGTGTAATCGTGATCGTCATCGATCTGACTCTGGACGATCCCCGGAAGCTCGTACTCAATCGGGTTCTCGAGGGTGATGATGTTGCGCTCTTTTCCGATGATGGTCTGGAGGAGTGCGTAGAGGGTCGTCGTTTTTCCCGATCCCGTTGGACCCGTCACGAGGACTAATCCATTCGGGAGTTCCACGAGCGCAGCGAGCTTCTCTTCCAGTTCTTTCGGGAACCCGAGATCCTTGAGTGGCACGATACCTTTCTTCGGATCCAAGATACGCAGCGTATACGTCTCTCCAAAACGCGACGGAATGCTCGCGACACGAACGTTGACGATGCGATCGCCAGCCGGGAATGTGAATTGTCCGTCCTGCGGGATATTCGTCACGTTCATGCGGAGCTTCGCGAGGAACTTGATGTGACGAACGATTTCCTCGTAGTGACGGGGCTCCAAATAGGCGAGCAGCTCCAAGATTCCGTGGAGACGGACTTCCAGACGGACCTTCTCCTTTTCCGGAGAGAAGTGAATGTCCGAAATTCCCTGTGTGACCGCGTATTCCTCGAGGGATTTGAGGAGCGTTTCGCCGTCGAGTGTTGCCCAGTCCGGAGAGCTCATAATCCAGATATTGTACCATATTTTTGGCTTCAGGAAAACCTGCGAGGGCGATCGGTTTACGTGTGTTATTCTCACTTTGTCGTGCACTCCTACCGCTCCCCTTCCGAGACCGAACGGAAGCGCTCTCTTGAGCAGCGCATGCTTGTCGTACACGGAGCGCTCCTGGTGCTCGCACTCGTCGTCGTCGCGCGCCTCATGGAGCTCCAGGTGATCCGCGGACAGGAGTACCACGAGATGGCGCAGACGCAGCACTTCGGCGGAGTCGTGCTCCCCGCTAAGCGCGGAGAAATTCTGTCGCGTAACACGAAAACGGGAGAAACAAGTATTCTCGCAACCAATACGACACTCGACTTGGTCTATGTCGATCCGCTCATTACGGATGATCCGTCGCTCGTCGCCGAAACCCTCGCCGACATTTTGGTGACCGATGAATCGCATACGCTTTGCTCAAATGGGGATATCGAGTGTCCACGTGAACTCATTGAGTACTACGCGTCTGCATTTGATCCACTTGCGCGTGTGCAGACGGTCGGATCCGGAATACTGCTCGAGCCTGAGCGACTCCGCATCGCCGAAGCGCAAACCTCTCTCGGAGCGATCTCGGATATCACCGAGGTGCGTCGGCAGTTCGCACGGGACATCGAAGAACGTATCAGCGGAAAGCGCGTGACCTACGTCCCACTCGTCTACGGCGCGACGAAGATTCAGATGGATGAAATCTCAAGTCTCTCGATCCCGGGTATCGAAGTCTCCCGTGAACAGCGTCTCATCTATGCGAACCCCGAAGATATCTCGCAGACGCGCGTGGGTACGATCGCGAGACAGATCGAGACCACGCTCCAGATAGATGCCGAGGCGCTTCGTTCGATGCTGCGGAGTCGACCACTGCGCTACGTCGCGATCATGCGCCGACTGCCGCCAAAACTCTCCTCTACGATTCGCGAAGCGAAGTTGCAGTCTCTTAAAACTACACGAGAAGCCAAACAGGCCGCTGCCACGCGGGAGGCCGCAGATGCCATTTTGGATCCTCTACGGAGCATCGCGCTTCTTCCCGAACACTGGCGCTTCTACCCCGATGGAACGGTCGCATCGCACGTTGTGGGATTCCTCAACGCGACCCAAGACGCGCAGTACGGTGTGGAGCGCACGTTCGACCCGCAGCTGCGTGGACAGGAGGGACTCATCTCTACAGTGAGCGATCCGCTCGGCGGACAGATCCTTACGGCGGAGCAAACGGTCATCGATCCGAAAGATGGAGATACGATTGTGATGACCATCGATCGCTTCATTCAGCAGCACGTCGAGTCGATCATGATGACGGCCATCGAGGAGTACGAAGCGGAGAGCGCACAGGCGATCGTGATGGACCCATACACCGGAAAAATTCTCGCGATGGTGAACGTGCCGACCTTTGACAGCAACAACTACGGAGACGTCTACACGCGTGAGCCGATTTACCTAGACGAAGGAAAACGGAAGACGGTCGTCGTCGAAGTGCTCGACCCAGACGATAACAGCTTGGTCGTACGCGGCTACATCGGCGACGTCTTCACCGAAGAAGGACGCGCGCACCTTTCCGAGGAACGCAAAGCGCGCCTTGCGGAGCTCGAAACACTCTTCGATCTCACGGACATGGTGCGGTACTACCTCTACGTCGGAGAGAACCAACGGTGGGAAGTGTTCCCGACGGATCAGCCCGATATCTGGCTGCGATTTAGTAACCGCATCGGCGTCGGCGCGTACCTTAATCGATCGATGCAGGCGATCTACGAGCCAGGGTCCGTCATGAAACCGATCACGATGTCGATCGCGATCGACCAGGGAGAAGTCGTTCCATCGGATACCTACGTCGATAGCGGGCCAGTGCGCGTCGACGAGTACACCATCAAGAATGCTCTCAACAGTTACTACGGTGAGGTCACCATGACCAACTGCATTGAGTACTCGATCAACACCTGCATGACGAGTGTATCTGCGAAGCTCGGGAAGAAACTCTTCCACCGCATGCTCGAGCGCTTCGGCTTTGGAAAAGTGACGGGTATCGAGCTCGAGGACGAACAAGCTGGAGAGATGGCACCCTGGCGTGATTGGAGCGACGCGCTCCTCGCGACCTCCGCGTACGGTCAGGGAATTTCGGCGACTCCGCTCCAGGTCGTGACTGCATTCTCCGTGCTCGCAAACGGCGGGAAACTCGTGAAGCCAACGATCATCGACAGCATCATTCATAACGACGGCACGGTGGAGAAGAATGAGACGAAGGTCCTCGATCAGATCATCACACCGGAAACGGCTGCGACGATCACCGCGATGCTCACGAGTTCGGTGCGCTTCGGATTCGCGAAAGTGGCCGCGGTGCCGGGCTATCACATCGCTGGAAAAACGGGAACCAGTCAGGTGGCCGGTCCCGGCGGACGCTACGAATCGGGAACCGGTTCGACGATCGCGTCCTTCGCGGGATACGCCCCGATCGATCGTCCGCGGTTCGTGATCCTCGTGAAATTCGACCGTCCGCACCGAGACATCTACGGTTCGCAAACAGCCGGTCCAATTTTCGGAGACATCGCGGCGTTCCTCTTCAAGTACTACGGGATTCCGCCGGACGCGGAGGACTGAGTGATTTGCATTTCTTCTGCTTGTTTTCCTCCATCCCCCTCCCCCCTTCCTCCATGGGAGGAAGGGGCACTAAAACATTCCCCTCCTCCTTTGGAGGAGGGGCGAGGGGTGGAGGAAAACAAAAACAGAAATTATTTCACCGTGACGGACTTCGCCAAGTTCCTCGGCATATCCGGATCTTTGCCACGCTGCACAGCTAAGTAGTACGCGAGAATTTGAATCGGGATAATATTCACCAGTGGTTGAGCGGCTGCAGCATCCGGCACTTTGATCCACTCGTCGAAGATTGGATTATTTTCCGGTGAGACACCGATAATGAATCCACCGCGCGCTTTAATCTCCGTCGCGTTCGAGAGAATGTCGCCTGTCACTTCGTCTTTCCCGATGAGCGCGATACACGGCGTCCCCTCTTCGATGAGGGCGATTGGTCCGTGCTTCAGCTCGCCACCCGCGAATCCTTCTGCGTGGATGTTACTCACTTCCTGGATCTTGATCGCACTTTCGAGTGCCATCGGATAGTTCCAACTCTTTCCAATGATGTAGAGGTCTTCACGGTGCTTGATCTTCTCCGCGAGTTTTTCGAGACGCTCAACGTAGCGAGGGTTCAACATGTCATTGATCATGGAACCGGCTTCGAGGAGTTGCGTCTTTCCATCATGGAGTTTGCGTGCGAGCGCGTGCGCAATCAGAAGGAGAACAGCCATCTGACCGGTGAGCGCTTTCGTTGAGGCGACCGCACGCTCGGGTCCTGCGTTGATGAGAAGACTGTAATCCGCTTCGCGGTCGATCGTGGAGCCTTCGACGTTCACAATCGCGAGCACTTTGGCGCGCTTACTCTTCGCGATCTTCATGGCTTCAAGGACGTCTGCTGTCTCACCGCTCTGGCTGACCACGATGAGCAGGCTCTCGGGCTTGAGGAAGTGATGGTAGAGCTTGAACTCTCCTGCAGACGACACGTTCACGTGATGACCAGCGATCACCGAGAAGAAGTACTCCGCAGCCATACACGCCTTGTGCGCGGTGCCGCAGCCGACGAGGAATGTTCCACGCGCACTACGGATGGCCTCGGCGATTGTGCGCGTCTCTTTATCATCTTGGTTAACCGCGCGGACAATTGTGTCTTTCTGTTCCATGATTTCTTTCAGCATGTAGTGCTGGTACTCACCTTTCTCCGCTTGCTCCACGGACCACGTGATCTCGATCTCACGCTTCGGGTGCTCTTCACCAGTCGCGAGATCGGAGAAGAGAATGGAGTGACCATCAGTCACCACCATTTCGCCATCGTCCAAGTACTGCACGGTGCGCGTGGAGTCGAGAAAGGCCGGGATATCGGATGCGATGAAGTACCCGTCACTACCGACACCGAC
Source organism: Candidatus Peribacterales bacterium (assembly GCA_020059985.1). GTDB lineage: Bacteria > Patescibacteriota > Gracilibacteria > Peribacterales > Peribacteraceae > JAGVCI01. The sequence continues at coordinate 8,024 of JAGVCI010000029.1, forward strand.
AATCAGCGGAGAACCGTTACGTGCAGCGACAAGCACATTGGAGTCGGTGTGCAGTGCGAGGAATGCGTAGCGACCGACGATCTTCTGCGAGACCAAGCGCACGGCAGATGCGAAGTCGTTCGTCTTCTTCAGTTCTTCTTCGAGGAGATGCGGGAGCACTTCGGTGTCTGTCTCCGAGAGGAACGTGTGTCCACGTGCGAGGAGACCATCACGCAACTCCTGATAATTTTCGACGATGCCGTTATGCACGACGGCGATCGAGCCGTCTTCGTTCGTGTGCGGATGTGCGTTCTCTTCGGTCACTCCTCCGTGTGTCGCCCAGCGTGTGTGTCCCACGGCGATAGAGCACTTCTCCAGGAACGCGCTGCTCTTCACATCACTGATCTTGCCGATCTTCTTTTCGATGACGAGATGGTCATCTTCTTCTTTACAGGCAACACCCCACGAGTCGTATCCGCGGTACTCCAAACATTTCAAACCGTCGACGACGAGACGACCCGCATCCTTTCGCTCGCCGACGTATCCGAAGATGCCACACATACGCGAGAATAGGGAGATTCTATGGATTTTTTCGGATTAGTCAATCGTTCAGCGAGGTTTGATTTCCTCTTTCGTAGCGCGGGTTCGGGTACCCGCGCGGATCCTACGGCGGGGTAACGAACCCCGCCTACGGAAGTTATTCCTGTGGGCTTTTTCTTGCATCGAGCAGTCCTCTCCCTTACCCTTTGCGAGCTCTATGCCAATTATTCAGTCAGCCATCAAGCGCGCACGTCAGAACGAGGTTCGTCGAGCTCGTCGCCAGTCGACGAAGACGTTCCTCAAAACCATGATGCGCAAAGTCGCAGATGCGCACAAAGCGAAGGACAAGAAGGAGCTCGAGACTCTTCTTCCGCAGGCTTACAAGGCGATCGATACCGCAGCGAAGAAGCAGATCATCCACCCGAAGAACGCCGCACGAAAGAAGTCCCTGGTGAGCAGGATGCTTGCGAGTGTCGCGTAAGCCCATGCGTCTCTTAAGCGTCGATACCGGAACAAAGAGAACCGGTGTCGCCTTTGCAGACACCGACATGGGCATTCCTCTCCCCCTCGACACGCTTCATCACACATCGGTCGACGATCTGCTCACGCAACTCGAGACAATTCTGCATGCTCGGAATGTAGATCGTGTTGTTGTCGGACTCCCACTCCTTCCTTCGGGCTCCAGTGGGTCGCAGGTGGACTTTGCTCGAGATGTTGCGAATGGACTTACGGAAAAGGGCTTTGAAATCGTGTTTCTCGACGAACGGTTCACGACGATTGAGTCTAGGGAAATCGATCCAGACGCCGCAGCCGCTTCGAAGATTCTTGCTATATATCTCGATCAATTCGCCAAGGGAAAGATTTGACAAAATCGATGATTGTATTACAATTTCATCCTTTATCATCAAGTATAGAAAAATAGACTGATGAGAAGGAGGCAATAAGTCTTTGAAACCGTCCACTTGAATCGATGACCCTTCTTTCGCACCTGTCAAATCTTTGGTAAAACGAGGGTTGTTTCTCCCCCGCACTCCATGTCTGATCCCGTAACTTTAACCGCCTCGTCGAAGCAAGCTGGGGGTACCCAGCTCTCCATCGACCTCCAAGAGCTCCTGAGCAACCTTTTCTTGGTGCTCACGGACAAGGAGGCAACGGTCATCAAGAAGCGGTTTGCACTGATGGGGAACCAGAAGCAGACCCTGGAGAAGATCGGCAAGCACTTCAACGTCACTCGCGAGCGTATCCGCCAGATCGAGAGTATTGCGTTAGGCAAGCTCCGCCGCACGGTTCGCACAACACGTTTGGACGAGGTCAACCAACTCGCCAAGTCCATTCTCCATGCCCACGGAGGCCTGATGCTCGAAGATAACCTCGTCTCTGCGGTCCTCAAGAGGATCCAGGGCAAGGATAGTGAGATCGATGGTGCAGTTCTCCGCCTCTCGTTTGCGATT
>JAGVCI010000094.1 GCA_020059985.1 Candidatus Peribacterales bacterium
AAAGGCATCAAGGCCACGCGCCAGGTGACGAAAGCCATGGAACTGGTCTCCGCATCAAAAATGCGCAAGGCCATCCAGAATACCGTGCAGCTGCGTCGGTACTCCGTCACCGCATGGGACATCCTCCTGCGTGTGGCGGCACAGAGTGGTGACAGTCATCCTGCCCTCACGCAGCGACCCGTGAAGGATGTGCTCGTCATTCTCTTCACGTCCGATAGGGGACTCGCCGGGAATTTGAACGCCCAGATGACGCGTATGGTCGCGCAGTATCTGCGCACTGCTCCCGAGATTAAAACTTTCAAGAGCGTGAGCTTCGTCGCCGTTGGAAAGAAGGGACAGCAGTTCCTCGCACGCACCAATCAGAAGATTGTCGCGGCGTTTCCCGCGTTCTCCGTGCAGCCGAAATTCCGCGATATTCTCCCGATCGCACGCATTGCGCTCGACGGTTTCCGCGATGGCACGTTCGATCACGTGGTCGTGATGTATCCCGACTTCGTCTCCGCACTCGTGCAGGAACCGACAGCAAAAGTGCTCCTACCACTCTCGCGCTCTGACCTTCGCGACATGATCGGAAGCTTGCTTCCGAAGCGTGGGAAGGCCTCTGAGCCAGCTCATACTGAAGCGCATCAGGCCGAGGCACAGTACCTCTTCGAGCCATCGTCCGAAGAAGTCCTCGAAACGATTCTTCCGCAGGTGAGCGAGCTTCAGGTGTATCAAGCCCTCCTCGAGGCTGCGGCTTCCGAGCACTCCGCACGTATGGTGGCGATGCGTAATGCGACCGACAGCGCGACCGATATCATCGATGATCTTACCCTCACGTATAACCAGACGCGTCAGGCGAATATCACCGGTGAGCTCGCAGAGCTCTCTGCGAGTAAGGCGGCGCTCGATAAATAACAATCAATAAAAAGACGACCAGGGTTTCCCCCGATCGTCTTTGTAATTTCTGATTAGATGAAGAGCGCTGCGAGCGCGAGCGTCAATGTCGAGAACAACTTGATCAAGACGTGGAGTGACGGACCAGCGGTATCTTTGAACGGATCGCCGACTGTGTCGCCCGTCACAGCGGCCTGGTGCGCCGGGCTCTTCTTGCCGCCGTAGGCACCGCTCTCGATGTACTTCTTCGCGTTGTCCCATGCGCCTCCGGCGTTGTTCATGTAGGCCGCGAGGAGAACTCCGACGATGGTACCCACCATCAGGAGACCTGCTGCTGCTTCTGCGCGGAAGATAAGACCGACGAGTACCGGTGCGACGATTGCGATGATTCCTGGGAGCACCATTTCCTTGAGCGCTGCTTTTGTAGCGATATCCACGCACGCTGCGTAGTCCGGCTCATCTGTTCCACTCATGATGCCTGTCTTCTGTTTGAACTGTCTGCGCACTTCTTCCACGATCACTCCTGCAGCGCGTCCGACGGCACGGATAGCGAGAGAGGTGAAGAAGAAGACAGTGACAGCGCCGAGGAAGGCGCCGATGAAGACCTCCACTTTCGCGAGGTCGACCACTGTGATGTGCGCTTCGTCGAGGAAGGCGGAGAAGAGAAGGAACGCCGCGAGTGCTGCGGAGCCCACTGCGTACCCCTTCGTCAGAGCTTTCGTCGTGTTGCCGCAGGCATCCAATTCATCAGTGACTCTGCGCATTTCCTCCGGTGCCTTGCTCATCTCCACTATTCCACCAGCGTTATCGGTGATGGGTCCGAACATGTCCATCGCAAGCACGTATCCCACAACCGCGAGCATTCCCATGGTGGCGACGGCCGTGCCGTAGAGTCCGCCATGCGGGAGACCCGTGTGGTCACCCAACCAGTACGAAGCGAAGAGAGCGACACACACCGCGATCACCGAGAGACCCGTCGATTCCATACCGATGGCGGTTCCGGCGATGATGTTCGTTGCGTGACCAGTCGTGGAGGCCTTCGCGATGGCCTGTACCGGACGATGATCTTTGCTGGTGTAGTAGTCCGTGATGTAGACGAAGGCGACGCTCGTGAGCACGCCCATCACTCCAGCGAGGAAGAACCACACCGCAGAGTTATTCAGGTTCGCCATGTTCATCAGGAGTTCGGTCCATGGAAGAGCGGCACCGCCATCTGCTTCTGCAGCGACGCCGGTTAAGTTACTCAGCATGAGTGCGGAACACACGAAGAGCGCGCCCGTCGTAAGAACAGCCGTCACCCAGAAACCGCGGGTGAGGGCCTTCATCGGGGCTTCATCTTTCTTGGCCTTCACGGTGTAGACACCGATCACCGAAGCAACGAGTCCGAACGCACGGAAGATCAATGGAAAGAGGATTCCTTTCAGTCCAAACACTGGGTAGAGAGCAACACCGAGCACCATGGCTCCGATGTTCTCAGCAGAGATCGATTCGAAGAGGTCTGCTCCACGTCCGGCACAGTCGCCGACGTTGTCTCCCACGAGGTCTGCGATCACCGCAGGGTTCCTCGGGTCATCCTCTGGAATTCCCGCTTCGATTTTTCCGACGAGGTCTGCTCCGACGTCTGCAGCCTTTGTGTAGATTCCTCCGCCTAGCTGAGCGAAGAGAGCCACGAAGCTGGCGCCAAATCCGTATCCGATAATAAGGGCAGGGATCGTCTCTGTCGCACGGCCAAGACCGATACGGTAGAAGAGGAACAGCGCGGAAATGCCAAGGAGAGAGAGTGCCGTGATCACAATCGCGGACACCGTTCCACCACGCAGTGCCATGCGCAGAGCGGCGTTCAGACCATGTTGCGATGCGTCCGCAGTTTTGAGGTTTGCTTTCGTTGCCACCACCATCGATACGATGCCGGCGACTCCCGAGAGGATAGCGCCGAGCAGGAACGATCCACCGACTTCAAATCCCTTCGTCCACCCCTCTGCTCCTCCAGTAAGACCGTACACAAGCGTTATGCCAGCACCCACAATGATGCTCAGGATCGCAATCGTTTGGTACTGTCTGCGCACGAAAGCGTGTGCACCGGTGTGAATAGCTTTCGCTACTTTCTGCATGGGCGCAGTACCGTTACCGCCGGCGGTAACTTCACGCCAGAAGAGAAGGCTCCACCCCAGGCCGATAATGGCAATAACGGGGGCGAGTAATTCAAGCGACAGAGTGGACATAATGAGGGAAGGAAAAAATCTACGGAATGACACGCAAGGGCCGATTCGCCCGCACGTAGCACGAGGCAGCGTACGGGAGTCACTTTCGAAGTCAAGATGAGAACTCGAGGAAGAATGCCTAAAAACAGGGTCTCGAGGGTGACTTTTGAAGTGCCATTCCACGACTCTGTTTTTGTATGTCTAGCGTTCTTCACAGGGCTATTGGAAGAAAGCTCCGGAATCCTGTTCTCGCGGACGCGAATCGGTCCAGGAAGAAAGGGGAGAATAGGCACATTGCTCCTTTTTGGCTCTCTGGTGCCAGACCCTTGATTTTTTTGCCCCTGGAGGGTAGGCTTTACAATATTGCAAAAAAGTTTTGTTATGTACTTTTTTCCGTTCTGTGAAGAGCAAATGTAGGACTTCCCATGTGTGCAAATTCTTCATCCACGTCTGTCATTTCATCCGCTGTCTCCAGTGATGGAGTGTGCAGCAGTGATGACCCGCCACTAGAGATTGGAGAGCTCAAAGAGACGATCTGGTCGAGGAGACCCATACTAGGAGAGATCATGCAGAAGCACGGAGGGAAAACATTGCGTGCCTATGCCCAAGACTTCTTGGATGTGAATAGAACTCCTCTTCTCGATGTGCGTAAAAATGAATTGATTGATACCGCAGAGTCGCTCATCGCGGAGCGTCTCGGGAGTGATGTCGCCGCGGGTGTCGCTGCGCAATTACGGTCATGCGCGCTCGTGTCGACGACCGACCATCATAGTATCATCCAGCATCCATTTTGGGTGAATGCCAACATCATTTCCGCGTTACCATACAGAGAGAGTGCCATCCCCAATCTTCGTTATCTCGTAGTGTTTTCGTTCGCGGGTGTCTCACTCAACAATGCGTCTGGGTACCCGCGTGGACTACTTTTTCACAGTGGAACAGGTGGGCTTGGTAATCTCGTGAAGCTTCCGCTCCTCTCAGACAAGATGAAAATGAGCACGGTGTACGCAACGCGTGCCTACACGCGCGAAGACGTGGAGCAGGGGCTTACGCTTCTCAATAAGAAAGAACGCCTCGGTGAAGTGACCGCAGATCGTGCCAATGGTGTGCGTGCACTCACACACGAGTTCCTCCTTGCACCCGATGTTCTCGCGGAGAAAGACTTCTCCAGTCAGATCACAGCCATCAATTATCGTCTGTGGCCGCGTCTCTTCCATTCGTCTCGCGCGTCTTCGACGAAAGCAGGAACGACGATACCGTCAGGAGTCCCCGATCTTATTTATCTGGAGATTGAAACACTCGTTCGTGAGCTCCTCCTGCGCTTCCATTTGAAAAACAGCAACTCTTTCATCACCAAGTTGCTCTTCAATGATGAGTGGAGAAAGCTTGCTTTGGAGCACTTTGATGGCATTCATGGGGCGTTCCAGAATAGTACGTCCTCTGGAACGTACTTCTTCTGGGGAATCGATTCGAAGGGGCACCGCGTGCGACTACGTATCGAAGGCAAAGATCTCGTCTCGCACGATGGCACCATGCGCTTCCCGCTCACTCCTGCATCCATCGCGAGTGCGCTTACGAAGCGCGAGATCTTCCCGAGCATGTTGCTCTCATACTTGATGGTCTCGCTCTACTACGGCATGAAGTGTCTCGGAGGTTTCTGTCAGGTGCACGATCTTACGATGACGAAGAAAGCGTGGCAGCTCCTCTTACAAAAGATGGGAGAGAAAGCAGAGGCCGAAGCGATCGAGCCGGTACAAACGAGAGAACTCGGTGGAGATGGTTTGGTGCTTGCGTACTTACAAACGCAAAATGGAGAACTCGTCACGGCGACTGGTGTCGACATGGCGCTCGATGATGTGAACACGTCGTACGGAGATTTCGTGGAGCTCAGTAAAAAACTCACACTCTCCGAAGCGATGAACCCATTGCTCCCGGAAATGTACACGGTGCTCTACACCGCTGATGAACGCGTTCCGCGTTTTGCGGACATGAAACCGGAGTGGATCATGGAGGTCACGGGGCTCAAGAAAAAACTGGAACAGGAGATTCGTTCTCTCGGTCTCTCGGTCGTGCGTTCTTAAAGGTCTGTCTTTGCTCTACACTGCCGGTATGTCC
>JAGVCI010000027.1 GCA_020059985.1 Candidatus Peribacterales bacterium
CTCTGCGCTCTGGGTGTTCTGCGGGGAGACCCTGTTCTCCAAATAGCATGCCCCCTGCGAGAGCCAAGCCGAGTGCCGCAGACGATGTGCGCATTGGTGGGAAATGCTACGCTTGAGGTCATCAGAGTCAATAATCCCGCGTGCGAGGAGAGCGAGAAAACCCTACTATGTTCTCCCATGCACTGCACCGTCATCACCGCATCGAGATCCCGCGGAATAGGCGGAGGACTCACCTACGAGACGACCGACGCGTCCGTGAAGCCGGGTTCGCGTGTGCTCGTTCCTCTGCGAAATGCGCTCGTCGAGGGCATCGTGCTCGCGGTCACCGAGAAGAGAGCGCAGGAAGATTTCGATGTGAAGATGGTGAAAGAAGTCCTGTCGAATCAGCCGCTGCTCACCGAAGCGCAGATCAAAACACTTCTCTGGGTGGCGGAGTACTACCACTGCACCGTGCGTCACGCACTCTCGGTATTTCTCCCAGCGCCCCCGTGGAACACATTGGCCGAGCATCCGGAAACTTTTTACAAGGTGCAGGAAGTGGAAACTGCCACGCGTGGAACGAAACAGAAGCTCGTCACCGAATTTCTGGCAGGAAAAGAGTGGGTGATGGAAGACGAACTACGCGCAGCAACAGGAGCGAGTCGCGCGACACTCAAAGCACTTGAAGAAAAAGGAGTGGTCGCTCGAGAAGAACGCATGCACACACCCCTGTCGCCACACTCTCCAGCTTCATTGCAATCGCCCACGCTCACGACTGATCAGGAGAGCGCGTATCAATCGATCAAAAAAAATTCTCATCCGTCTCTGCTCTTCGGCGTCACCGGAAGCGGGAAAACTGAGGTCTATGCCGCACTGATTGCTGATGCATTGAGAGAGGGAAAAGGAGCCATTCTGCTCGTTCCGGAAATTTTGCTCACCGAGCACATTATCGGACGTTTCGAAGAACTTCTCGGTGGACGCGAGAAGATCGCCATCCTCCACAGTCGTCTCACCAATGCCGAACGACGCAGTGAGTGGCGACGCGTACGACGCGGCGATGCGCGGCTCGTCATCGGATCACGTAGTGCGCTCTTCGCTCCCGTAGATAAACTGGGAGTAATCATCATGGATGAAGAACATGAGTGGACGTACAAAAACGAGCAGACTCCGCGCTACCACGCACGTGAGACTGCGGAAGTGCTTGCACGAAACGCCGACGCGAAATTTCTCATGGGCACGGCGACACCGTCACTCGAAAGTTGGTCGCGCACGAAGAGTGGCACGTATCATCTCGCGCGACTCCCGAAGCGCTACAAAGACGCCGCACTCCCCACTGTTCGTGTGATCGATCTCGCGGACGCCGCATTTGGAAAACAGTATCCATTCACCGAGCCACTCATCGACGCTATCCGCGAGCGCCTCGCACGCGGAGAACAGTCCGTGCTCTTCCTCAATCGTCGTGGAGTCGCTTCCGCGCTCCTGTGTCTCCAGTGCAGACGCAGAGTGGTTTCCGCGTCGTCGCAGAAGCCATTTACGGTGCATAGAAGCGGCCAGGGACGAGCTTTTCTATTGGATCATACATCTGGCGAAAGATCAGATATGCCAGCTCTCTGCCCGCATTGCAGTAGCGCTCGACTCCATGCGGTTGGCGCCGGGACGCAGAAGATCGAAGATCTCCTCACGCAGATCTTCCCGAATGCTCGCCTTCTGCGTGCGGATAGCGACACGCTCACGCACCCTGAGCATATGCGACTCCTCCTCAAAAAAATGCGCGAGGGATCTGCAGACATCTTGCTCGGCACACAATCGGTCGTGAAAGGTCTCGACCTCCCAGAGGTCACACTCGCGGCAGTCCTCGTCGCGGATGTCGGCCTCTCGCTTCCGCACTTCCGCGCGGGCGAACGGATATTCCAGCTCCTCACGCAGCTCACGGGTCGCAGCGGTCGCACCAAACCCGGAGAAGTCATCATCCAGACATTTCGTCCAGGTGCTCCCGAGATCGAGTTCGCCTCTCGTCACGAGACTGAAGCGTATCTCGAACAAGAACTGAAACTGCGTCTCTACTCGTCGTATCCGCCGGCGACACGGATGCTGCGACTCGTCACGAAGAAGGGAGCCGCGAAAGCCGAGGAACTCCGGCGTGCGTGTGAAGAAACCTCGCAGAAAAAGGACTTGAGACTTGTAGTCTCTGCTGCACCCACACTCTTCGGCGGTGGCTCCACCTGGCATGTACTCGTGCGTGGCGCGAACCCCACTGCGGTGATTCCTTCGCTCGATCTCGAAGGAGTGACACTGGACGTCGATCCGCTCGACTGCGTGTAATCATCCGGTTTGTCATTCGTCTTAGATATCGGTACAGTGTGGCTTACCCTTCCTCATTCACACTATGAAAAAGTTTCTCGCAGTCAGTTTGTCCGTGCTCTCACTCGCAAGTGCAGCACCTGCTCTTGCCGCCACGTTCCCGGTTCCGGATGGCGAGCACTTCAGCATCACCGTTCCCTTGAACGATGACGTGTATACCGCGGCCGGAGTACTGCGTGTCGAGGAGAATATCGCCGGAGATCTCGTGATTGCCGGTGGTGATGTAACGATTTCGGGAAACGTGCAGGAAGACGTCATCGCTGCCGGAGGAAGTGTGACCATCGAAGGCAACGTCGGAGATGACGTGCGCTCTGCGGGAGGAGATGTGAGCATCGAAGGAAACGTGACGGGCGATGTCATCGTCTTCGGTGGACAACTGATGATCGGCGAGAATGCTGTCATTCAGGGAGACCTGATCGCAGCGGGGGGAATGGTTCAGGTTCTTGGTGCGGTCCGAGGCAAACTCGATGTTTCCGGTGGAGAGGTTATTCTCCGAGGACCGGTAGAGGGGGCAACGAAGATCAAGGGTGATCGCGTACGCTTGGACGGCATATTGAATGACGACACCATCATCATCGCCGATACGATTACAATCGGGGAGAATGGGCTTATCGGTGGAAACCTGACGTACTGGACCGCCAAAGGAATTGATGACCGCCTGGAGACCGCAACACGTGGAACAGCTACTTTTGACCCGGAGTTGCGTCCGTATGATGGCAAAGGAGAAATGCACTCCAAATCGGTGATTGCGTTCTTCGTTGCTGCGATCTTCGGATACGGACTACTCGCCGCTTCGCTTTTCATTATCGTCACTATGCTTCTCACGAAGAAATACTTCGGTGAGTCCGTGAAGTACGCAATGAAGAAACCGTGGGTGTGTGTCGGATACGGATTGGTCTTCTTCGTTGTCACACCGATTCTTGGCGTTCTTCTCATGATCACCATCATTGGTATTCCGCTCGGCGCATCGGTCTTCGCGCTCTACGGATTCTCGATCGTCTTCGCTCTTCCGCTCACGGCGATCGTCGCTGCGAAGTGGTGCGAGATCAAGTACAAGAAGAAATGGAACAAGGTGGCATTCTTCTTCGTCGCTGTCGGTGTGTATCTGATCCTCAAAATTGTCGGATTCATTCCGATCATTGGATGGATCGCCGTCATGCTCGCAGTTCTCCTCGCCTTCGGCGCAATGCTCCAGGCGAAGATTGCGCTCTGGAAGAAGTATGCGTAGTTCCTACGTGGTCTTGAGCGAGAACAGTGCGATCCCCGTCGCCACTGCAACATTCAGGGATTCTTTCTCGCCGTGCATCGCGATCTCGACGCATGCGTCGCAGCTCTTCAATATTTCTTTGGGAACTCCAGTAACTTCATGACCGACGATGAGACAGAGTTTCTCTGGCGGAGAGAATGACTCGAGTGGAACAGAATCTTTCGTCTGCTCGAGTGCAACGATCATCCAGCCATCAGCTTTGAGTTTTTCAATGATGATAAGCGGATCACGTTCAAATTCCCATGGCACTGTTTCCTCCGCTCCGAGAGCTGTCTTTGAAATTTCTCTGCGCGGTGGCGTCGCCGTGTAACCGGTCAGAAATATTTTCTCGACACCGAAAGAATCCGCCGTGCGAAAGAATGATCCGACGTTCCAGAGCGAGCGGATGTTATGAGCGAGAAGCACAATTCGACGGTCTGTGTTCTTAGGCGACATGAAGCTTGCTCAGCGTAGAAGCGTGCGGATTGGCCAATACCTCTAAGATTTTAGGTGAATACATTTTTTGTTCATCAATGCCGCTGAGCACGTAGCACACACCAGTCGCACTCCCCTCCCCGAGGTCTGGCGCGCCGGTATCCGGTTCATCACGACGAAGAAGCACAATGGATCCACTCGGGAAAAGCTGCACTTTCTCGTCGGAAGCTGCGAAGCGCTTCAGATCTTTTCCGCGACGCACGAATGCGATCTCTTTGTTCGGATTAAAAAGGGAGATCCGACGCAGCACCGTCTCGGGCTCACTCTTTTTTGGTGCAAGGTAACGTAATTGTTTTAAGCGAATCGCAGGATCGATTCGCCGTAGTGCTTGCTCGACGGTGCGCTCTTCATTGTTCGTGATGATCGTGTCGATGAAAATTTCAATATCACGCGCGGGTGCTGCATCAATCTTCCATTCCATCACTCCAGTGGAAGATTTTGAGGTTGTAGTGAGCGATTTCTTTTTCTCAATCCACGTTTTCATCGCCGCAAAATATGGATCACCATTCGGTGTGCGTTCCGGGTGCGGCATGAGCGCAACGACATTTCCCGCAGCATTACAGATTCCCGCGATTGCATACATCGATCCATTCGGCGTGACGATCGGATCCTCAGAAACATTTCCCTCTTCATCACAGTACGAGAATGCGATTTGATCGTTCTTCATTAGTTCTGCAATCACATCCTTATCTTTCGTCGTGAAGCGCCCTTCGCCGTGCGCCATCGGCATGTGCATCACACCGTTCCAATTACTCGTCGCACAGCGATCTTTCGCGCAGCTCGGCTTTATCCAGACCCATTCGTTGAGAAACCCGAGACCCACTCCATCATGCGCATTGCGCGCGAGACTCATCCGAAGACCTTTATCGAGAGGAATGAGACCGCTTTCAACCAAGACTTGGGCACCGTTACAGTTCCCGATCACCACTTTTCCTTTCTCCGCTTCGCTGGCGATAAATTGCAGAAGCGGATCGCGTGCAGCGACCATGCCGGCTCGTCCGCGATCTTCGTAGGCAAATCCCCCGGGCACGAAGTATCCGTCGATATCCTTAAGAAGATCCGTTGGATCATTCCATTTGAAAAACACCGGCTCCATTCCGGCCGTCCGGATTGCTCTAATAGACTCCACCTCGCAGTTATTGCCGGGGAACGAAACGATGGCAATGCGAGGCGGCATGTCCGCATTGTACGAAGGTTTGCCCTGCCAAATCAAATAATCGGCGCTCAGACCGTCATGATCTCCAGCTCCTTCTTGGTCTTCGCCTCTTCGATCTTGTCGTTCCCGGTCTTCACAGCCTTATCGAGGTCTTCGAGCAGGGTGTAGCGCGCGTCCTCATCTTTCTCTTCTTTGAGCCCTTCGCGGAGTTTGTCGCGCTGCTGGCGGAGAGAAATACGAGATTCCTCGGCGAGTTGATGCACGATCTTCGTCATCTTCTGTCGGCGCTCCTCGGTCATCGGCGGGAGGGTGATACGAATGACATGCCCGTCATTGGAGGGCGAGCTTCCGAGGTCCGCGGCCTGCAGAGCTTTATCGACGCTCTGGAGAATGGACGGGTCCCACGGTTGCACGACAATGGTGCGCGCATCCGACACGGTGATTCCGGCTACGGTCTTGAGTTGCTGACGCTGTCCGTACGCCTCCACCTGTATTCCTTCGATGAGCGCGGCATTCGCACGCCCGGTCTGGAGCTTTCCGTATTCCCCTTTGAGGAACGCAATGATTTTTTCGATTTCGGCGTTGAAAGCAACAATTCGACTATCTGGCATAAAAAGAAATGGAATGAATGAATGCGGATGATCTACCAACGATCATACACGCGATCGACGTTATTTCACCAGCGTCCCCACGTTCTGTGCTTTCGCCGCCTTCATAAGGTTCTTTCTATCCGTGAAATCGAACACGCGAATTGGGAGTCCTTCGTCGCGGCAGAGAGAGAACGCCGCTTGGTCCAAGACTGCGAGATTTTTCTCGATCGCCTCTTGGTACGTAAGGGTGTCGTACTTCTTCGCATCTTTGTGCTTGCTTGGGTCTTTGTCGTAGACCCCATCGACGTTCGTCGCTTTGAGGATGATTTCACACTCAAGCTCAAGCGCACGCAGTGCTGCAGCAGAGTCTGTCGTGAAGAACGGGTTTCCGGTACCGCCCGCACAGATCACGACCCTATTTTTTTCCAAGTGTCGGATGACGCGTCGGCGAATGTAGGGCTCGGCGAGCTGCGGAATATCGATGGCACTCGAGACGCGCGTGTACTGCCCGAGGGATTCCAGCGCCGACTGAAGCGCGACTCCGTTCATGATGGTCGCGAGCATGCCCATCGCGTCGCTCACCGTTCGCTCAATTCCACTCTCCGTCGTATCGCGGAAGCGCCAAATATTGCCGCCACCGACGACCACGACTACTTGAATTCCCGCATCAACAACCTCTTTAATAGACGCGGCTACCTCCATCAGAACATCGTGATCAATACCGTATCCTTCCTTCTTCGTCATCGCTTCCCCGGAGAGTTTCAGCATGATGCGCTTGTAGGCCATTACGCGGAGTATACTCAAAAAAAGCCCATAGGGAAGCCATTTTTGCGCTATAATAGTGGCATGTCCCGGCCCCGCACCATTCGCTGCGCTCAGGTGCGGGACGAGTAACTCTGTCACTCTTCATTCTCGATCCTTATAGTTCGCATACCTAGTCCCGGTAGCTCAGCTGGATAGAGCGGAAGCCTTCTAAGCTTCAGGTCACAGGTTCGACTCCTGTCCGGGATACCATTCTCAAAAAAACGAAAGAGGCAATTAATCTGGATTAAGCCCGTTCGATAACCCGTGCGGTTCCTTCTCTCGATCCGAAGTGCTCCTTCGACATTTTCTCAATCACCTGAGCATCAAAATCTGTACACGCAAAGAAATTGATATACACAGTTTTCAAAAGATCTAAAGCATGGATAGTGATATTACTGACAGAAATAAATTGTAGCACCGAAATACCGCAGAGCCTTGGGTCGTCGCTCTTATCAATCCAAAAAAGCGGTTTGTCATGCCGATGAATGGCAACCAAGCTGCAAATTTTATCTATGTACTCATCCAAACTTTCTTGTGTGAATGTGGAGATATCACATTCGTGAAGATCAAGAATCAATTCAGTACCGTAGATCTTACTCATAAGAACAGGATACTCATTTCTTTCTCCGAAACCAATTCGCCGGATGTCCCGTCGATCTCTTGTAGTAGAGCCAAGCGAGAAGAAGCAATGCGCCAACGACAATGATCACTTTGAGGAGTGTTTCGATGCTATCGATCCCATTCATGAGTGACTCCGCAGCGTGCAGTCCAGTGAACCCGAGTCCCAGGAAGAAGAGCTCACGCACATAAAACCCAATGAATGTCGACGTGAGGAACGTGCGGAATTTGATCTTGAGCACTCCACACGCAACCGAGATCGGGATGCTTGGCATCATCGGAATGGATCGAAGCAATGTGAGCATCACTTCATCTTTCCAATTTTTTTGGAAACGCTCGCCGTAGTGCTCGAGATCTGCATGAGACACACCAAAGAATTTCCCGAAACGAGGGATCAAGATGTCTTCCGCTTTGTCCGAGAGCACATAGAAGAGCGTCGCACCCGCGGTCTTACTCGCCGCAGCGAGGAGTGCGAGAAAGAAGAGGTATCCCCAGGAGTACTCTTGAGTCACCGCGATCGAACCTGCCAGCGTCATGACGAGCGGCGACGGGATGGGAGAGATGATTTCCTCGAGGATCGTGCCGACGACAACAAAGAGCTCGAGCGGAACCGTTTGTGAAAGCGTTTCAATGTACGCTACAAGATGAGCAAACATGGAAGGAGTGTACTCACCGAAGATCCAAGATCCAAGAAACAAGATACAAACGCTTAGTTGGATCTTGTATCTTGTTTCTTCCCTTTCCTGATTGGCTCTATAACAATATAGCGCTAAGATTCATTCCAATGCAGCCCCTCGTCGCGGTCATCATGGGATCGAAGTCCGATTGGGACACCATGTCGCACGTGACGGCGATGCTCGATGAACTTCGCATCCCGTACGAAACGCAGGTCGTGTCTGCACATCGCACACCCGATCTTCTTTTTGAGTACGCCGCGAGCGCCGCAAACAGAGGAATAGAGGTGATCATTGCAGGTGCAGGTGGAGCAGCGCATCTTCCTGGCATGGCCGCAGCAAAGAGCGTGCTCCCCGTGCTCGGTGTTCCGGTCGAGTCGAAGACACTCAAAGGAATCGATTCCCTCCTTTCTATCGCTCAAATGCCGAAGGGAATCCCCGTGGGAACACTCGCCATCGGGAAAAGTGGCGCGGTGAATGCCGCACTGCTCGCAGCGGCGATCCTCGGAAACAAGTACGGAGACATTCGCAAAAAGTTAGAGCTCTACCGAAGTAAGCAGACGAAAGACGTCTTGGATCAGCTCGACCCCCGCGCACAATGACCGTCGGCATTCTCGGCGGTGGGCAGCTAGGACGCATGCTCGGAGAAGCAGGACACGCGATTGGTGTCGATTGTGTTTTCTATGATCCATCACCCGATGCGTGCGCACAGGCGTTCGGCGAATTGATCGTCGGAAAATACTCGGATGAGAAACAGCTCCGGATTTTCGCAGAAAAAGTGGAATTGATTACGTACGAATTTGAGAACGTGCCGACAGATACGGTGGAATTCCTCCTCAAGTTCCGTCCGGTCTCCCCTCCTCTCCATGCACTTGCGACTGCACAGGACCGTGTGCTCGAGAAAGAATTTTTTCGATCACTCGGCGTCGCTACGGCTCCGTTCCGCGCGGTCGAGAATGTGGATCAGTTGAATGATGCGCTGAAAGAGATCGGCACGCCGTCTGTTCTCAAAACGCGTCGCATGGGCTACGACGGCAAAGGACAAGTCGTCATCAAGAAAGAGAGCGACGCAGCCGCTGCGTGGGAAGCGATTGGCGAAAACCCTGCGATCCTCGAAGGATTTGTTCCGTTTGATCGAGAACTGTCGATCATCGCCGTGCGCGGAAAAGATGGAACGAGCGCCTGCTACCCGCTCGTGGAGAACGAACATCGCGATGGAATCCTCCGCGTGTCACAGGCTCCAGCAAAAAACAGCGCGAAGCTTCAGGGTGTTGCCGAGAACTTCGCAACACTCGCGCTCGATGCTTTGAACTACGTCGGTGTCCTCGCGATTGAGCTCTTCGAGGTTTCTGGAAAACTTCTGGTGAACGAGATGGCACCGCGCGTGCATAACTCCGGTCACTGGACGATCGAAGGAGCGAAGACGAGCCAGTTCGAAAATCATTTACGTGCGGTGACAGGAATGCCACTTGGGTCCACCGAAGTGGTCGGAGAAAGTGTGATGGTGAATATCATTGGGAAATTACCGGATGAGCATGCGCTCTCAGAGATCCCCGGCGTCCATGTGCACCTCTATGGAAAAACGGAGCGCGCAGGGCGAAAGCTGGGACACGTCACCCTCACGAAAACGGCTTCGGATAGGGCTCTTCCCGCTCTCCTCGAGAAGATCACAAAATCGTAGACGCGGTGGACGCATTGAGCCAAAATGAACCTCCATGGTCGTCGACAATTCGAACACACCGGCTGATATGCCAGAGATGCCCGACACA
>JAGVCI010000108.1 GCA_020059985.1 Candidatus Peribacterales bacterium
CCATGTTGATGTCGATTCCGTCGGCACCCATCTGCTCAATGACTTTTGCTGCGGAGAGAAAGTGCTCCGGCTCTTTTCCGAAGACCTGCACGATGAACGGTCGCTCTATCTCGGCATCGAAGGCGATCATGCCCATCGTTTTCTTCGCACCGTAGTGGATCGCATCCGTCGAAAGAAATTCCGTATAGACGATCGTCTCCGGCGCGATCGATTTGATGAACTGTCGGTACGACGCATCAGTCACACCCGCCATGGGAGCGAGCGCAATAATTGGCCGTGGAGTAGTTGCCCAGGAGAACCCGGAGGGAGAGGACATAGGATCGAATACAATTATAGAACAATTGTATACGTATGCGAGCGAAAATACGGCTTCCTGATCGCAGAAAATACACGTTATGACGCAGAATGTCGCTAACCATGCGGACCCTCGTACGCACTCAAACCATCGTGAGTCTCATCGCACTCTTTCTCTTCATCCTGACGGCAGCCTCTCTTGCGTACGCGCAGAGTCTCATTCCCGCAGACCCAGAAACCTCGCTGGGAGCCGGGTGTGATTTGATAGAGGGAAATGTGAATGCCAGGTGTGTCATCTCGTTCATCAAATGGCTCATCTCGTGGTTCGTTCCAGCCGTGGGTTTCTACTTCCTCCTCATGCTTCTCATTGGTGGATACCAGATCGCACTCGGGAACGTGACGGGAGATAAAGAAGGAGGGAAAGATCGCGTGAAATGGGCTATCATCGGATTCATCATCACGGCTCTCTCGTTCTTCATCATCGACTTCGTCATCTCCGCTATCTCCACCGGAACGGCGCCTACCTTCTAAACCCTCCCCGTATGACGCCAGGAAAAGCTCCAAAGAAATCGTTCACGTCGCTGCGTATCGTCGGCAAGCACGCCCAGAACCTGCTCAAGCAAGCGCGCAAAGCTGCTGGATCGAACAAACGAACGACCAAAGACGTCGCCCTTCCTGCGGCGGCAAAGCACGATGAGTTTGTGATGCACCTTTCGCTCGGCAGCATCGTGAGTGCGACATTCGCCATCGTCTTCATCGCCCTCGGGTTCCTCGCGGTCTATCACCTACGCGATAAAATCATCATCTTGCTCCTCGGTCTCTTCGTGGCTGCGGTCGTGGACCCTGGCGTCTCGTGGCTTGAGAAGATGCGCATCCCGAGAGGAATCGCGATCCTCATTCACTACGTGATCGCGCTCTTCATCATCTTCTTCCTCCTCTTCTCGCTCATTCCGATCATCGCGACGCAGATCCAACAAATCGCGACAATCATCGGGGCGGAAGCAGATGCCTTCCTCGCCGATCCGCAGATCTCCGTTCCCCTCCTCTCGGCGGATACGAACCTGCGCCTGACGACCCTCACGCAATCACTCCTCCGTGCACTCTCTATTACAGAGTTCTCGGACGCTCTCCAGAGACTGGGACAGAATCTTTCCACGGCCGCACAGGGATCGGTGATTTTTGTCGCGCAGCTGGCCGGGTCCGTCGTGAACTTCTTCATAACGCTCATCATTGTCCTCGTCTTCGCATTCTTCATTCAGATCGAGAAAGAGCGCATCTTTGCCTGGACAATCGCCTTCCTCCCCGTTCGCTACCGCGCGTACATGAATGCGAAAGCGGAAGCGGTGCACTGGAAGATCGCGCAGTGGGTACGTGGAGAACTCCTCCTCATGCTCTCGATCTTCTCGCTCACGCTGATCGCGCTCTTGGTTCTGCGCATGCCGTACGCGCTCACTCTCGCGGTGCTCGCGGGTTTCTGCGAGTTCCTTCCCGCAGTTGGTCCGTTTATCGCTGCCGTGCCTGCAGTCATCATCGCCTTCTCGCAGCAAGGCTTCGTCTGGGCACTCATCGTCGCTGGCGTGTACTACGTCATTCAGTGGTGTGAGAACAATCTCTTGGTTCCGCTCATCATGAAACGCGCCGTTGGTCTCTCCCCCATCGCCATACTCTTCGCCATGCTGGTAGGCGTGAGCTTCCCTGAAACCATCCACCCTGTCGTCGGCGTCGCGCTCGCGATCCCGATCACGACAATCATCACCATCTTCCTCGATGACTGGAGGAAGATCCATGACCGCTAAAAATGAGCGTTTCCACGATGTCTAGGATCCTATACTTTGGGGGTCTGTCCTCTTCATCGGCATCCTGTTCTTCTGCTTTCGCAAGCGATAATAATTGAACAAATTTCGTATACACGACTAGCATATCTTCACCACCCTTCGGGGTGCCCTGTCACTCCTCAAGTTTCGATCCGTCTGATAAAATGTCTCGATGCTCTCGACGGATTAGCACTCAATATGATAGAGTGATAACCCTCCACAGAGAGCCGTTCCTCCCCTTCTCTCTATCATGCACCCATTCGATCGTTTTACCCCGAACGCAAAACTCGCACTGCAGATTGCAGAGCAAGAGGCAAAGAATTTGAAGTCTCCGTACATCGGGACAGAGCACCTGCTCCTCGGACTCTTGAGTATTCCGAAGTCGCTCGGCTTCTCCATCTTTACTGGAGCAGGCGTGACGCAGGAGAACGTCCGCATCCTTCTCAAAGCAATGAAGAGCGGCAACCTCGAAGGAGACCAAGTGAAGCACGGTCTTTCGACCTACCTCCACACGGTCATCGAGCAGAGCGTGATCACGGCGCACAAGTTCCGCCACGCGAACGTCGGTACGGAACACCTCCTTCATGCACTCGTCTCCACAGGAAAGAATGCGGCGACAGCCATCCTGGAACAGATGCAGGTCGATCCAGAAGATCTCCGCGCGCACGTCGAGGAGATGTTCGGGCAGATCAGCCAATTTAAACAGCAGAACAGAAATATGGAGCAGTCGCTCGAGGCGTTCTTCCAGGGACTCCAGGGCGCGATCGTCGGTATGCAGGGTGGCGCACTCCCCGATACGGAAGGTGCACGTCGACAGAAGACTGACGGCAAGAGCAAGACTCCGGTCCTCGACTACTTCACCGACGACCTGATCGTGAAGGCGAAGGACGGAAAGATCGACCCGATCATCGGCCGCGACAAGGAGATTGAGCGTGTCGTCCACATCCTCAACCGGAAGACGAAAAATAACCCGGTCTTGATCGGCGAACCGGGCGTGGGAAAGACCGCCATCGTCGAGGGACTCGCGCAGCGCATTGCCACGGGCAAGGTGCCCTTAAGCCTCCGAAAGAAGCGTGTCCTCGTTCTCAACATGGGCTCGCTCGTCGCGGGTACCAAGTACCGCGGAGAGTTTGAGCAGCGCTTCGATGACATCATCAAAGAGGCGGTGCAAAACGAGAACGAAATCATCCTCTTCATCGACGAGCTCCACACCGTGATCGGCGCGGGCTCGGCCGAAGGCTCTCTCGATGCCGCAAATATCTTGAAGCCAGCCTTGAGCCGCGGATCGCTCCAAGTTATCGGCGCGACGACGATCGATGAGTTCCGTCAGATCGAGAAAGACCGCGCACTCGAGCGTCGGTTCCAGTCGATCCTGGTCGAGGAGCCAACTCCCGAAGATGCTATCCAGATCCTCCAGGGACTCAAGTCCACCTTCGAAGAGTTCCACAAGCTCACCATTACCGATGCTGCCATCGTCGCGTCGGTGAATCTGAGTAAGCGCTACATCTCTGATCGTTTCCTTCCGGATAAAGCAATCGACGTTCTCGATGAAGCAGCTGCCGGACGCAGTCTGCAGGAGTCTGAGAACGCTCCGGAACTACGGAAGATGGAAGAGCGACTCGAAAAACTCGTCGCCAAGCAGCAAGAAGCTGTCCGCGACCAGAAGTATCACGTCGCACTCAAGCTCAAGCAGCAACAGCAGGAGCTTCAAGAGCAGATTGAACAAATGAAATCCTCGGAAGACGGGGACCGCCGTACCCCGATCGAGATCACCGATGACGACATCGCTCGTGTGATCGGTCGTATGACGGGTGTCCCGGTGACGAAGCTCCTCGGCAGCGAGAAGAAGCGCCTCCAGAACCTGGAGGTCGTGCTTAGGAAGCACGTGATCGGCCAGGATGAATCCATTCGCAAGGTTGCGCGCGCCATTCGCCGCAGCCGTGTCGGTAT
Organism: Candidatus Peribacterales bacterium; assembly: GCA_020059985.1. Classification (GTDB taxonomy): domain Bacteria; phylum Patescibacteriota; class Gracilibacteria; order Peribacterales; family Peribacteraceae; genus JAGVCI01. The sequence continues at coordinate 4,059 of JAGVCI010000108.1, forward strand.
TTCCGATCAACGTCGTCCGATTGGATCGTTCATGTTCCTCGGACCCACCGGAGTCGGAAAGACCGAACTCGTGCGCACCATCGCGTCTGAGATCTTCGGCCGCGAGGATGCCCTCATCAAGATCGACATGTCCGAGTTCATGGAGCGCCACAACGTCTCGCGTCTCGTCGGTACGACCGCGGGCTACGTGGGCTACGAGGAAGGCGGACAACTCACCGAGTCTGTTCGCAGAAAGCCTTACTCCGTCGTCCTCTTCGACGAGGTCGAGAAGGCGCACCCGGAGTTCTTCAACCTCCTCCTCCAGATCTTGGAGGACGGAACGCTCACCGATGGTCAGGGAAAGCAGATCGATTTCCGCAACACGATCATCGTCATGACCAGCAACATCGGTGCGGAGAAACTAACGAAGCAGGCCGCCAAAATTGGTTTCCACTTGGAGAGCGAAATTGGCCGCGAGGAGAAAGCCTACGAGGAGAAAAGTCAGGAAGTGATCGCAGAGCTCAAAGAGCACCTGCGCCCAGAGTTCCTCAACCGCATCGATAACATCATTGTCTTCAACGCATTGAATCAAGATCACATCAAGAAGATCGTGCGCATGCACCTCTCTCGTTTCGAAACACGCTTGCAGAGTCAGGGCTTCTTGCTCGATATCGATACCAAAGCGCTCGAGATCCTCGCGAAAGCCGGCTTCGACCCCGAGTACGGTGCGCGACCTGTCCGTCGCGTCATCCAGGAACGCGTCGAAGATGAAATCGCTGAGCACATTCTGAAAGGCATCTTCCAGCATGGTGACACTATTCGCATTGTTGCCAAAGATGACGATCAACTGGAGTTCCTCCCGGTTACGAAGAAATCACTCATGAAGAAATCTGAAAAAACAGAAAAAGCCACGACCAGTGCGAACTAAGAAAATGCATTCAGAGACGACAAGGACGAAATCGACCCCTTGTCGTCTTTTTCGTGTCTCCGGACCGTTCTGTCACATTCATTAAAATGCACATTTTACAATATAATCGTAATAGAACAACGTCCCAGAAACGACCAGAAATGCTATAATACTACAGAGAAAAACACACACAGCTATGCCGATTGAACCCGTCAAAATCCCGCAGAACGTGCAGGTAGAGGACCACATCATTGGTCCGATCACCATGCGCCAGCTCATTCTCCTCATCATTGGAGCAGCGATCAGCTTTGCGATCTGGAATGTTACCAAAGCTGCAGGGTTCGTTGATATCTTCAGTTTGGCGGTGTCCTGGTCACCGGTCGTGATCATGGCGGCGTTCGCCTTCGTGAAGGTGAATGACCTGAGTTTGCTCCGCATCATCTTCCTCATCGTGGAGGGGATGCAGAAACCGAGTCACCGCACGTTTGGCCCTCGCCCCGGTGTCGCGATCAATGTGCAAACGTATTACCGCACACAATCGAAGACCACTTCGACAGAAGGCCAGACGCACATCGCGGAAGAGAAACTCCAATCCTTAAGTAAGCTCCTCGACGAAGGCGCACCGAACGAAGTGGAACAGACTGAAGTCCGTGTGCGAGACACCGCCGAGGACGACGAGTCACCTTCCCGGCCCGTTGACCCGAGACGCGTGAAGGTCGAGACGCCGAAACCGAAGAGTGCGAATGTCGATACGATCGCCTCACCGTCGAAGACAAACACCCCAAGCACCCAGACACCGCTCATCCGTGACGTTCACCCCCCCGCGCAGTCATGACTACTCCCAATACTCCAGAGGCCGACGCTCGCTCGTCTGCAGACAAGCAGTTCAAGCGCGAGTTCCACGATGCGGAGATCCACTTGGACGACAACGAGGAGCCGATGAAGCTCACCTTGGATAAAAAGGGCGCGCAGACCTTCATGCGCCGCATCAAGGACACCGTTCGTACGCGTAAGCGCAACACAAAGGCGGTAACGCAGCGCTACATCCCGATCTCCGAGATCCGCAATGACACCGTTCTCCTCAAAAATGGAGGACTCCGGGCCGTGCTCGTCGTCGAACCGCTCAACTTCAACCTGAAAAGCGAGACCGAACAGGAGGGAATCATCGCGGGATACGAGCAGTTCATCAATACGCTCTCGTTCCCGGTTCAGGTGATGATCCAATCGAAGAAAGTGAACATCGATCCGTACATCCAGCAGATCCGCGCGAAGTCGAAGGACCAACCCAACGAACTCCTCCGCTTGCAGACGGACTCGTACGCGAACTTCATCGAGAAGTTGGTCGACGTCGCCGACATCATGCAGAAGCGTTTCTATTTAATCGTTCCTCAGGATGACAATCCACCCACGGAGAGCTCGCTCACGCAGTTCCTCTCGTGGATGAACTTGGACGACTCCGCCATGAAGATCTCGGCGCGCAACCGCCGCTTCAGCCAAAGCTCGGTGGTGCTCCGTGACCGTGTCACGCTCATCCAATCGTCGCTCCATAACGTGGGTCTCATCTCTCGACGCTTGAGTACACGAGAACTGATTGAGCTCTACTACGAGCTCTACAACCCTCGTACGAGCCAGGAAGAGAAGCTCCCCGGGAACCTGAATACGGAGGACTTGGTACTGTAACTCTGAGGAGTTTGAAGGAATCGAAGCGATAGAGGATTTCGAGGATCCTCGTTTTCGTCGATTCCCTCTATTCCCTCGAAATCCCTCCCCATTTCTTGACTCTGCCCCTTTCTGCTGCGATTCTGACCCCATCGACGCCCTGTTGCTCGTGCGAGGGCAGCGCGTCCTCTCCCCTTACTTCCTTCCGCTCGCACCCCCTGTTTCTTATGGTCACTGTTGAAAAGAAAAATGACGTGATGGAGCAACTGCTCAAGTCCGCGCCTCCGGTACTCCGGGTACGTCCAGGCGAATTGATCGAGGGAAGCGTCGTCTTCCGTGGAAAGAATAAACTCTTAATCGACTTGAACGGCATGGCGACGGGAATCGTCACCGGTCGTGAACTTCGTGATTCCTTCAATACGTTTAAAACCCTGAACCTCGGAGAGAAGGTGACGGTCCTCGTCCTCGAAGAAGAGAACGACGAAGGCATGATCGTCTTGAGCCTCCGCATGGCCAGTCAACAGAAGGCGTGGGATCGTTTCCACAAGATTATCGAGAGCGGCGAAACGATGAAGTTTATCGCTCAGGAAGCGAACAAAGGAGGACTCCTCGCGAATATCGACGGTATCCGCACGTTCCTCCCCGTGAGCCAACTCGCTCCGGTGCACTACCCGCGCGTGAACAATGCGGATCCTTCAGAGATCATCAACAGGCTCTCTAAGTACATTGGTCACAACTTCTCGGTGAAGATCATCACGATGGATGAAGAAGCAGGAAAGATCGTCGTATCCGAGCGCGAAGCCATGAGCGAGGAACGCTCGAAGGTCCTCGAACAGCTCAAGATGGGTGACACGAAGGAAGGTCTCATCACCGGTATCGTGAAGTTCGGTCTCTTCGTCGCCTTCGACGGCCTCGAGGGACTCGTCCATATCTCCGAGATCGCGTGGGGCCATGTGAAGAACCCAGCAGAGTACGCAGAGGTCGGCGATCGCGTGCAGGTGAAAGTCATCGGCATCGACGGCGACAAGCTCTCGCTCTCCATGAAGCAGCTCACGAAGGACCCATGGGAAGAAGTCGCTGAGCGCTACCCAGTCGGGAAGCGCATCCAGGGCACGGTCGTCCGCTTCACGGATTACGGAGTGTTCCTGAAGCTCGAGAAAGACATCAACGGTCTCGTGCACCTCACGGAACTCGCGCACCACAAGGTGACGGACCCGTCCGAAGTGCTCTCCATCGGTCAGAAGGTCGACGCGCAGGTGATCAACATTGACGTTGATGAGCGCCGCATCGGTCTCTCCATCAAGGCTCTCCTCCCGATCGACAAAGAGACTCTGGAGAAGATCAAGAAGCAGCGTGAAGAGGAAGAGGCGAAGAAAGCCGCGGGTGTGACGGAAGAGCCGAAGAAAGAGGTGAAGGAGACGAAGCCGAAAGAAGAGAAGGAAGAGAAAGCTCCTTCTGCTGGTGGATTCGTCGCCTCGAAAACCGGGAAGAAGTACTACCCGGCAGGCTCGACCCAGGCAGAGAAGATCAAGGAAGAGAACCGCGTGACCTTCAAAGACGAGAAAGAAGCGGAAGCGGCTGGGTACACTGCGTAAAATGTGGTGGCCCGCCCTCTTTATCTTTGATGGAATGGTCGACTACTGGTCGGTCGCATCCGCCTGCATGGCGATCGAATGTGTGATCTTCGTGTGGCAGAAGTACTTACCCCATTGGAAACTCTCGTTCGCCTGTAGTCTGGTTGGGAACTTGGTCTCGTTCTCGATCGGTACTGTTCTTGGCGCCATCCTCCTACTCCCCTGGCATTACTTTGTGGATCCCTTGCTCGGAGGAACATTCCATCCGATCAACTGGTGCGTGACGATCGTCGTGATGCTCGCGGTTAGCATCGGCCTCGAAGCGCTCGTTGTACGTCTTGCGACCAAAATGCCTGTGCGGAAATTCCTGCCCGTCATTTCGATCGGGAATCTCCTGATGTACGTCTTTTTGCTTTTTGCCGGTGCCGCCTTTGGCTCCGTCGAGTTTGGCCCGATCCCTACAGGAACCTTCTAGGATAATTTCTGATCACTGAGGAAATGAAGATGGAGGTAGAAGATCTCCTGCCCTCCTGCTTTACCGACGTGGAAGGTGAGTTTGTAGCCTTCGATCCCCTGCTCTTTTGCAAACTTCTGCGCGGCGCGGATGAGCATCAGCGGAACGTGTTCCGTTTTTTCGGTGAGATCGATAATTGATGGAACGAAATCCTTCTCTTTTTTCGCGATGAAGAGCAGGTGTGTGGTCGCTCTCGGGTGAATGTCTTTAAACGCCATCACGTCGTCGTCTTCGTAGACCACGGTCGCGGGGATTTCTCTGCGGACGATTTTGTGGAAGAGGGTGTCATTCGTCATGGCAGTATTGTGCCTGAAACTGTGTGACTCCTCGCAATCCCCGACATTGACTTTTCCTCTGAAATAAGAGAAAATAGTGATATCCATGGATCAGCAGTCTTCGCCCGAAAAAGGCAGACAACTCTCCTCTGCTCCAGAGCAAGCGCCCCGACTGATCGTCGAACAGCCGAAGCAATTGGAGAATGTGCTCGAAATGATCGGGCTTCTCGATGCTGTGAGCGAACGTGTCACTGAGGACCGCTCGCAGGGAGCGGGGCCTTCTGCTGGAAAAGCAGGCGGAGCTCGCGCGCAGAAGTCCGCTCGCGATCAAGCAATCGAGTCGATCCCCGTTCCAGAGATGCAGCGCATGCAGCTGCAAAAGCAAATTCGTGATGAAGTACGTGGGCTTGAAAAGCAGGTGAAAGTCGTCGCTCGTCGTGCCGCTCGACCGGGCGGAGCACATAAGCTCAATACGCTCTACGCTCGCATCCGCAGACTGAATTCTCTGCTCTCCAATCTGTTCGAAGCCTCGCAGGATGTTATCCGACGTCTCTTCGTGCGCGTGTTCGTCGACAAACAGAGCATCTTGTAATCAAAGGACACCGAGACGCTTAGTCTTTCTTCGGGTGCGTGATCTTTTTCTCGTGCTTGTCCTTCCCGCGCTCCTTCTCGATGAGCTCCATAATCCAGGTGAGGATCTGATCGGCGACGGAAATAGGCGCCATGATCATGGATTCGATCTGCTCGCTGATCTCGTCCACACGGCGTGTGATTTTGCGCATGTCCACGACCAAGAAGAGCACGTGGTAGAGAACGATGAGCAGAAGTGCGGCGACCGCAATCCAGAGATATGTGAGGACATCGGCGCTCGTGAGGGCTGTCATGCGTGGTAGACTACCGTTCTCCTCTCGCATGCGCAAACCCCGGGATATCGCCGTCGGCCTCATCAATTTTTATCAAGGAACGCTCTCACCGGACCATGGGCCGCTAAAAGACCTCTACCCCTACGGGTACTGCCGGCACGAACCGACGTGTAGCGAATATGCGAAGCGAGCAATTACCGACCGTGGGCTCTTCGTTTCGCTTCTCCCAATCGTAGGCAGAGTTCTCACCTGCCACCCTTGGAAAAAGATAAGCCCAGAAAAGATTCTAAAAGTCTCTCAGATGGCTTCCCAAAAGGGGTCATGATTTGTATCCTCTCCCAAGCTCCTTTTTCTGCGGGTGTCGTATAATGGCTATTACCCCAGGTTTCCAACCTGGTGACGACGGTTCGATTCCGTTCACCCGCTCCAACCTTCACCACGCTCTAGGCAACGAAATGTAGAGCGAACAAATGATCCTTGTATGAAATGGGAACGAGAATGACCGTGGTTTCGAGAATTCCACCGGACTTCTTCTTCCACTGCACTTTGATCGTTGAGGCAGCCATGTTTTCCATCGCCTTCTGAAACGCACCAATCAATGTGTCCTGACTACGTACGTCGACAAAGAGATCAGGAAAAAACCCTTTCATCTTCGCCCATTCTTCCGCAGAACCGTATCCCAATAGAGACGCGAATTTTTCGTTGCATACCTTGTGGTCATCATCCAAATACATGTAGATCGCCTGTTCTGAGGACTCCAAAACAGGTTGGAGCTGCGCGGCAAGCTCTCCAAGCAGATCTTGGTGTGAGTGCCCGTGTGCGTGATCGTGTGACATAACTGGACAGAGGATAGGCGCATACTTTCCTCATGACAAATCAGCTAAAATCTTGGTCGAACCACAAGAGTTGTCCTAATTTCAGTAGCCCGCTCCACGCAGTGATACGATTCCTCCATGACGCAAAATAAGAAAACCATAGAGAAGTATATCGACGGATTTAATAAGACCGACCACGCGCAAATCCTCTCCTGCCTCACCGATGACGTTGTGTGGGACATGCCTGGTTTTTTTCACCATGTCGGCAAAGAGGCCTTCGATAAGGAAATTGAGAACGACGCGTTTGAGGGCACTCCGATAATTGTGGTTACTCGCATGACGGAGGAAAATGACGTGGTGATTGCAGAAGGCTCAGTGCAAACGAGGATGAAAGGTGGGAAAGAACTCCATTTAGTGTTCTGCGACGTGTTCGAGATGGAAGACGGGAAGATTAAGAAACTTATTGGGTACATTGCCGAGAGGAAATAAACCGATCACCTCGGGCAATTGATGTAAAATGATCGAGCAATGCCACTCCTGATTGGAATCATCGCGCTGTGCGCACCGCGCTTCGTGATTGCCATGCTGTGGCTCTTCTCCACGTGGTTTACTGGAGTATTCGAAACGAGAGCATGGCCGATCCTCGGGTTCATTTTCCTCCCGCTCACACTCCTCTGGTACAGCGCGGTTACGAATTGGTTTATGGGAGAGTGGAACTGGTGGCAGATGCTCGTCCTCGTCCTCGCGATTTTCGGCGATCTACACTCAGAGCGGAACGTCTCGCGCGGAGAGTGATTCACGAAAACATTCGTCATCTAAAGAATATTAGTAATGAGTGACAACACGTTTCTGGTCGCCAGCCTAGAAAAAATCATGAAGTTGGAGTAAAGTTCGTAGCCCATTTCTTTCCTACTTTTCATGACCAACCTGGCTCCCATCACCATAGAAACCACCGTTCACGCACCTGTTTCTATAGTATGGAAGAACTGGACCGAGCCTACGCACATCACACAGTGGAATAACGCCTCCGACGACTGGCACACACCGAGAGCGACTAGTGATTTACGAGCTAGTGGAACGTTCACCTCTCGCATGGAGGCCAAGGACGGAAGCGCAGGGTTCGATTTCGAGGGCACCTTCACCAAAGTTATCCCCGAGGAGCACCTCGCGTACGTCATGAGCGACGGGAGAAAGGTGAGCGTAGAGTTTGAGGATCGTGGCAACGAAACGCACATCGTCGAGACCTTCGACCCCGAGTCGGAAAATCCGATCGAGATGCAGCGCGGAGGATGGCAGGCCATCCTCGACAACTTCAAGGCGTACGTAGAGGGGCAGTAATCCGCGTTTAGCGAATATTCCCGATCGAGTTCTTCACCGTGTCGTGCTTCGTCTTCAGCACATTCGAGATCGAGTTGAAGATTTGCTCTCCAATCGTCTCATCTTTGCCCGCCACGAGGAACGACCACCAAGGGAAGATGACTTTCACTTCCTGCTCGGCGTCGATCTCTACCGTTGCGGTGATATCCATGGGAATGAACCCGAGGAACTTCACCTTCTGCTTCGACGTCGTCTTGATCTTTTCAAAATTGAGCGAAAGGGTTTCCACTGGTGCGCCCTCTTCGTTCATACCCTCAAGGAGAATATCGGCAGTCTTTTGTAGATTTTCGTCGGAAGGTTTTGCACCTCCATCACCTCCTCCGAGGAGAATGCTGAAATCGGGCATGACGGGCTCGGAGTCTTCCATGACATCGATCTCATCAGGCTCGACACCCGGCGTTTCCTGAAGTTCGCCCACACCAATATTGATATCTTCCGTGCCACCCCTCTGACTATCATCGGTCATCTTCGCATCGATCTCATCGGGTTCCACCCCTGGAACTCCGCCTTTGGTGGACTCGCCCTCCACACCACCGAGCTTGAGGAGATAATCGGTGCTTCCTTCCTGTGGATCTTCATTGGATTTCACATCATCTATGCCTTCCTCTGGGGTCGATTCCCCTTCCTCAACCTTCCACTCAAATTCCACATTGCCGCCTTCTTGGCCGTCGTCATCAGTCGCCTTCGCATCAATCTCGTCAGGCTCAATACTCGGCGTTTCCTGGAGTTCGCCGACACCAATATTGATATCTTCCGTGCCGCCTTTTTCTCCGGATTCCTTTTTTTCTTCTGCTCGAGTGGGAGACCGCACTGTATTCGTCGGAGACGTAGTACCGACTTTCGTGCCATCAATCGTAAGAACATCAGTCTGTGCGAATGCCGTGCCTGTAACGAGTAAAAGGGAGAGGAGGAATGTGGTAGTCATGCGCAAACTATACAGGCAGGTTTCTCCTCTTCAAGGAAAGAAAGAGCTTTTGGGATGAAAAAAATGCGGTAGAATCCCCCTCCTATGTCTGCTGAAAAGAGCCCCCAAACAGGAAAAGGCTGTAGAATTCCCCTTGCTGTCGTCCTCGGAGGAACCGTAACCGTTGGATCTGCACTTGGACTTATTGGATCGTGCATAGAATCGGCGCCCCGCAGGGAAAAAGCACTCAATGAGGAAATTATTCGACGCATTGAGGAGATAGGTGGAGATGTTCATCGTGATACAAAAAACAGACTGCGCGCTCATTACATTTCGATCAGCGATCGTGAACTCACGGACGAAGATTTGGAGAACATCGGAAACGCGATCCATGTCGAAGAGCTCTACCTGTTCAACACAGGACTTTCGGATGAAGATCTGATCTATTTCAGAAACCTCAGCAATTTGAAGGAGATTGATCTACGTAAAAATGCGATTACGGGCAAAGGACTCGCGCACATCCAGGGAGCTCACATGCAAAAACTTTGGATAGGATTCAATCCACTCACCGATGATGCTGTGGAACACATTCAAAAAATGGAAAACCTCACGGACCTCGCACTGAATGACTCGAACATTACGGACGCCGCGATGGCTCCACTTGGAGCAATGAAAAATCTGAATACAGTGAATACCACACGTACGCAGACAACAACGGAAGGCGAGGAAGCATTCCTGAGACAGAAAGCTCCGGGAACGACCGTCCTTCTCAATCACAACGCGTACAGCATTAAGTAGACTTACAGATCCACGATCGCCTCGAATCCGCCGTATGCCATACGTTTCATATCGAAGGGCATCTCTTGGTCCTTCTTGTCCTTGTACTTCTTTTCGAAGAACGCCATCACCTTCTTGTTGACGCTGTCGCGGTGCGCGCGGGACTTAAACACAATGAATGAGAAAAATACTTTTTCATTCTTTTTCGCCTTCGCCATTTTGGGGAATGTGAATGTAACGTGCTGTGGGTTCATATCCTCCGCAACACATTCCATGTACTCGAGTGCACCGAATTTCTTCCAGACTTTGCCGGCATCTGTAGCCATTTTCTTGTAGAACTTCAGTTTCTTGTTGGGGATTGAGAGAACGAAACCATCGACGTAGCGCATAAGTGAGGGGGGAAGATAGAAGAGATGATACCTATTCTCAGACGATCGAGCGACCCGTATGTTACGATCAAACGTAATGCAGAAAGCGCTCGTCATTTTCGCCCTTCTCCTCCTCGCATCGTGCGCGGGAGAGAGCGATGGAGGACTGATTCTCGCTGGCACGCATGATTTTTCGATGATGCACGACGACGAAGACCGCCGATACTACGTGCATATACCGAAGTCCTACAATGCAGGCGTTCTCCACGCCGTCGTCTTGAACTTTCACGGAGGCGGCGGTACGGCGAAAGATGGAATGACGGAAACAAAACTCAATGAGACTGCGGACAAATATGGCTTCATCGCCGTGCACCCGGAGGGAACGGGCATCTCGTTCCTCGGACGAAAGCTCGCGACATGGAACGCCGGAGAATGTTGCGCACATGCAATGGAAAATGACATCGATGATGTCGGTTTCGTCTCCACACTCCTCGATCGTCTTGAGGAGACCTACGCGATCGATCCAAAACGGATCTATGCGACGGGACATAGTAACGGCGCGCTCTTCTCGTACCGTCTCGCCTGTGAGCTCTCCGATAAGATCGCGGCGATCGCGCCGAATGGATCGCATGATGGTTTCAAAAACTGTGAGCCCACGAGACCTGTTCCTGTGATCCACTTCCACGGGACCGCCGATCCCGCGGCACCGTATGATGGCGGCACCTGCGGCGGACTTTTTGCGAAAGCACTCGGACTCCCCGTCACGGAAAAAGAAACCTGGGAGTGTGCGCCGGTTCCTGAATACATCGAAAGCTGGGCGAGTGCGAATGGATGCAATCTCACTCCACAAACGACGCTCGAGCAGGGCGCATCGCGCTGCGTCACGTACTCACGATGTAAAAATGGCGCCGATGTGTCGCTCTGCACACTCGTGGGCGGAGGTCACACGTGGCCCGGAGGAGCGTACGCGTCGAATCTCCAGTACTACCACGACACCGTAGGACCGATCAGCAGCGATATCTCGGCGAATGAAGAGATGTGGAAGTTTTTTGAGGCGCATCCGCTTCGCTAAAACTAAATCTGAGCATCACGATGTATATTCTTTGGCAATTCTGCATTTTTCACAGCATCAACGAACCACTTGGTGCCCTCGATTTTCCTGAGAAGCTTTCCCACGAGCACCGAAGTCACCCCTTGCTCCAGATGCACTCCGGAAAAGGTGACCACCGGCTCGCCTTTGTCTCCGGGAGAGAAACGGAGTGTGCCGATCTCATGAGTTCCCCATGGTTGAGCTTGCGAGAGTGTCATTGCAAATGAATCGTTTTTGCCTGGCTCTTCCTTGAAGTGTGTCTCGCCCTCGACAGTACCGGGATACAGACAATCGCCTGTTTCTCCCACTGCTTTGAGAGTCGTACGTAGGAGTTCGGCATACACCTTCGCGCGCTTCTGGTGCATGACGTAGACATTGTCGCTCTCCGCGCCACAGGGACTACCGAGTAATTCGAGCGTTTTGCTTCCGCTCACTGCATTTCCAACGGAATGATCTCTGTAGCTTGCAGAGACGTACTTCATTCTCAGACCCATGCGCTCCATGACATCGCCGAAGTTCGTGCCAATCCGCGGAGTTGCTTTCCCAATTTCATCGAGTCCCGAGAGCACCTGATCCACACCCTGATGCATGCCTTGAGCCTCGACTCTGGGTTGCATGCCGAGTGCTTCTTGGAAGACCACGCGTTGATGGAAGTCCGACCCGTACCATCGCTCGCACGCAGTGGCATGCCGGTTCGCTTCGTCGATGATCTCCTCCGCGAGTTCCTGGGCGTAGCGCAAATGCATTTTGTGCGAGGAGGAGTCGATCTCGACTCCATGCGCCAGGATCATCGTCGCGCACTGATGACGTTCATCTGTTCCATCACCTGAGTAGTAATGCGGCGTATGACTGAGAAGTGCGGACGCATGGAATCGCGCGTCCCCCAGCACACAAACAAGCGATGCCGCATTCTTGAATATTTCGTTCGGCTTGCCCCCGAGAAAGTTACTTTCAATTGGAGAGAGCACCTCGCTGACCGTACGTCCCCGAAGATCATCTTCTCTCCCGGGAAATTTACTCGGCTGTACAGTGTAGGTTCTCGGTTTCCGCCCACTGGAGTACGCATTCTTATCCAACTCCACTCCTGCTCGCTCCGCGATCGCAGCAGCCAGCTTCGTGTACGTCAGATCGTCGCCGGCAAGAAACTGACCTCGTTCCTTCATAAGTAGTTGATCGTAATGAGAGACTACCGCATGCGTCAACGCCCCCGAAGGGCACTCGACTTATTCCGTGGGAACGGAAATCAACCCAAGATTCGACCGCTTCGTGCAGATAATGTCCTTTTCCTCTCGCGTGAGCTGGATAAATTCCTCTTGAGTGATTTTCTTTGCCATCCTCTTCAATTCTTTTCTGCGCCGCTTATTGAGCGTCGAAGTCACGGACTCAACAGGCTCTTCTTTTTCCTCATTGATCGACTTCTCAGAGACGACTTTTTTCAGATCACCGTTATACGGTCTCAGCGAAACCGCCGGGGATTGTTCGGCGTCCGCAAGTTGCAGTTCGCGGTATTCAGTCAGAGAGATGCCAATGCGTCGCAGAACCATGAGCCTCTTCGTATCGGTCTGCTCTCCTCTCGCCCATTTCCGATCATCCACGATTTCCTCGACCGCCTGACAGAGATCGGATTTTTGCTGTGGGGTGAGGAGCGCCGTGATAACGAGATAATCGGGAAGATCTTCGAACTTCTCGATACGTGAGAAATCGATCTGTGCGATACGCTCACGAGTCGCATCATCCACTTTCAACACTGCTGGTTCACGCTTGGGCGACGGAGCGCTCTTCTTTCGTTCATCCTTCTTAAAGTTTCGAGGAGGATTCACCGGGTCGAAATCCATGCTGAAGCGCGAGGCAGTAACTTCGTGCTCGTCTCCCTCAACCACTGCTTCATCGGGAATGACTTCATCGTCGTCCAAGATCATTGCTTCCAAGGCTGACGTGTCCTGTGGTCTGCACAACGAATCATCAAGCTCCTCTTCTGCCACTACAGATGTCACCTCCGGAGACACAGATATTTCCTCTATCGGAGCATCCACGATTTCTGGAGAAGAAGTTGCTGGTTCGTCTAGCTCTGGTGGTGGCATCTCTACTTTTTTGGATTTCTGCACGACTTGAGGAGCAACGCGCGCAAGGTCACTCTGGATGGTCTTCTTTTCTCGGACTGCTTCCCGATCCATGCGCATGGCTGCGCGAATAGTTTTCCTTATTTTCTTCGTGGAGGAAGCAATGACCGGTGAAATCTGCACCTTTGATCCCAACTCTTCCTTCAGAACGAAATCCTGGAGCGCATGCACCCACCTCTGTTCATCCGCCGTGTTGACGAGTTCTTCAGGATACGACAAGCCAGGATCAAATGGATCAACTTTGTCATTGGTGAGGACATCCTCTTTCTCTTTCAGTTTCCGTCCCCCAAAACCGCGAAGTCCCTTCCCACCTTTCTTATCCGTTCGATTCATCTTCGGTTTCATTTGCCGATCAGACGGAAGATTTTTCTCAAGGAGCCATGCATTTAGTGTCTGCAGTCTCCGTCGGTGATCGGCCTGAAGTGCATAGAGCATACGGTCTACCAGATGCCATTCGGTGACGCGCTTTCCCTTGTGAAAAGCAGTGATAATTCTTTGCAGATTTCCATCGGAAATGAGTTCTCTCGGAAACGCGAGAGGCCGATTCCCCTTCACCGCCCACTCCGTGAGTGGGGCAACCGGATGAGCACTCATAAGACTGTTGATGAGGGCGGCGGAACGCGTCATCCCCTTCTTTTCTTCCAAGTACTTCGGATGATCTTCGCGCCAGAGTGCGAGCGCCTCCTCGCGGGAAATACCGAGATCGTCGGCGATACGAACCCACGTGGAAAATTGCGGAATCTTGCCGTGCTTCAAATCATTGATGGTGTCGTCCTGGATGCTGTCGATCTCTCCCATCACTTCTCGCTTCGTTCCGCGCATCACAACCTCTCGACGGAAACGTTCGGGCAGTGACTGCGCTTGTTTGCCGAAGAATTGCCCCCAGAGTTCTTCTCTCCTCGACGCAAACACATCCACATTCAGGAGCGCACGAACATCGGCGATCGTGAGTTCCCGAATGTTCTGGATATCGCGAATGTTGAGCTCCTCTCTTCGCTCAGCGGGCACCTCGGCGCTCAGACGCGCGTAGAGCTCTGTGTTCTCTGGCCTAGCGCATTCCTCCTTACATTTGAGACTGAGTTCTTTTGTCATAGGGGGTAGCGCAGTTTACGCAGAGGTTTTCCCCCAAACAACCGAAATGCCCTGTTTGTGATCTGGGCCAAAAACAGCTATAACATCACTACATGGCGAGCACCGCGACCCGCATCGGAAAGGTAGAGCTCGCCTCCTTCGTCTTCAACGCCATTGGTCCCAAGGACGTCACCTTGGACGAATTGCGCGTGATCGGAAAATCCTCCGCCGCCGCGATTGCGACGAAGTCGTGTACGCCACTACCGCGCGACGGGAACGAGGAACCGCGATACAGAGATCTGGAACTGGGTTCCATCAACAGCATGGGACTCCCGAACTTGGGAGTGGACGCGTATGTCGAGCTCTCGCACACGATCAAAGAAGAATTCCCGGATAAACCGCTGATCGTTGGCGCCGCGGGAATAGGGTTTGAGGACTTCCCCGTGGTCGTCGAGAAACTGCAGAAGAGCGCGGCAGATATGCTTGAGGTCAACCTCTCCTGCCCCAACGTGAAAGGCAAACCGCAGATCGCCTACGACTTCGCATCGATGGATAAGACCTTAAAGACGGTGATGAGCATCGGCGATAAACCGATCGGTGTGAAGCTGCCGCCGTACTTCGACTTCGTGCACTTCGAACAAGCGGCAGAAGTCCTCTCCAAATACGATTTGGAGTTTCTCTGCTGCGTAAACTCCATCGGGAACGCTCTCGTGATCGACCCGGAGACGGAAGCACCGGTGATCCGCCCGAAAGGCGGCTTCGGCGGACTCGGAGGGAAGTACTTGAAGCCGACAGCACTCGCGAATGTGCGAAAATTCTACGAGCTGCTCGGTGACCGCTTCGCGATCATCGGAGTCGGAGGGGTCTATACCGGATCAGATGCGTTCGAGTTCCTCCTTGCTGGAGCCTCA
The DNA here is from genome assembly GCA_020059985.1 of Candidatus Peribacterales bacterium. Taxonomy (GTDB): domain Bacteria; phylum Patescibacteriota; class Gracilibacteria; order Peribacterales; family Peribacteraceae; genus JAGVCI01. Next base: position 19,263 of record JAGVCI010000108.1, read on the forward strand.
GCGGTCCAAGTCGGCACCGTCTTCATGCAGGAGGGACCGAAGTGCTTCGAACGGATCGACAAAGAGCTCGCTGAGATCCTGAAGCGTAAGAAATACGCATCGGTCGAGGACGCAAAAGGAAAACTGAAAATGCTTTAGCGCACAAGCATCGCCGCTCCTCTCGTTCCGGCATCTTTCAACGTCGCAATTTTGAGCTCCGGAAGAGGTGTTCCTGGGAGCGTCCACTGTTTCAGCTCTTTCAATACCTCTGGGAGGTGAGGCGCGAGTGCGCGGCCGGCACTTCCGCCGAAAATAATGATCGAGGGATCGACGACGTGAATGAGATTGGTACACATCCACGCAATTTCCTTCGCGATATCCGGGTGCAGGTACGCACACGCTTCACCTTTCAGATAATCCGCAGGGTCCTTCGCCTCTGCGCAGCGCTTCCCGAGCGCCGTCCCCGAGAAAAATTGTTCGACGTCCCCGCGTTTGTCGGCTGTCGCAAACGGTGGCTCACCCGGACGCAGGAGCATGTGCCCAATTTCGGCCGCGTAGCCGTGGCTTCCATGAAAAATCTTTCCATCAACGACGATTCCGCCTCCAACACCCGTGCCCATCGTGATCCCAATCACCACGGAATGATCTTTCCCAGCGCCTTGGAGCGCCTCTGCGAGTGCGAAGCAGTGCACGTCGTTATCAACGAAGACTGGGAGATGAACTTCTTTCTCTAATCGATCTTTCAAAGCGAAACCTTCTGCTCCCGGAATGTTCGGGAGTGTCACAATCGACCCGTCGGACGCGGTGACGAGCCCCGGCACACCAATACCGATCGCTTTCGTATTAGGTGTGATCATTTTTTTACAGTGCATCACCATCTCGGCAAAGACCGCAGCGAAATTCTGCTCAGCGTTCGTATCGGTTTTGAAAGAATCCTCTAGATTCCACGTCTCACTGTACCGAGCGAGCGCAATTTTTGTGCCGCCGAGATCAATCCCGATGACAGAATGCGTACTCATGATCAGTGGGAGTGACGAAGTTCTCGTTCTTTCTCCAAAAATTGCAGAATAGTCTCCACATACGTCGCATGACTCCACGTGAGCGGTGCCACCGAGAGCGGCTTGCCGGTCTCTGGGTGTAGTTGCTCCGCGAGAATGCCGGACTCCGTTGCTGAACGTGCAACCCATTCGAGATGCGCACGCGCGGATTCGAGATCCTTGAGTGATCGAGCTCGTGCAATCGTGTACTGCGCCATCCAGAGCGTCGTGATGATCCAGGGATTGCCCGGAACCTCAGCGCTCGGAGTCACTTTGGCGTGGTAATGATCGATCGTGTAGCGAGCGAACCCACCAACCGAGGTGTGCACGGCGAGTTTTTCCGTGAGTTGCTTCATGGTGGAAACCACACGCGGGTCGTCTGGCGGGAGAATGCCGAGTTTCCAGATGACCGCGAGCGATGCATCGGGCGTGTCGTCACGCTCGATCGTTTTTCCATCCTTCCGCTTCATCTTTTTGAGGAATCTCCCCTTCTCTTCATCGTAGAGATGGAAGAGCAGCGCCTGCTGCACCTCATCTGCTGCAGTTTGGTAGCGCTCGGAGTGCGCATGATGTCCGAGAATGTGCGAGATGCGTGCGGCAGCCTGGAGTCCCGCGATCACGCAGGCGGTCGTGTAGGAGAAAACGCCGCGGTGTTCCTCCCACAGGTCATAACTCGGGAGCGGGAGACCGGTATCTTTCTCGCGGTAATCGCAGAGGAATTGTGCAGCTTTCTTCAGGAACCGTTCGTACATGTCCTGGAGGAACTCGAAGTCCTGGTTCTCCTCGAAGTGTTTCCAGAGTGCGTAGAGCACGAGCGCAGTTTCGTCTTCCTGGATCGGGAGCTGTCCCTCGCCATCGCGGAACCACGCATGCCACGAGGACCCAACGGATCCATCGGGGTTATATTTGTGAAGCAGATAGCCATCAGGTGTTTGCACGCGCGCGCAGAACTCGAAGAACTCGCGCGTAACTTCCAAGTATTTCGCCTGATCGAGTGCGAGACTCACGAATGCGCCGTCGCGTGGCCAGACATAGGTGTAGGTATCACGATTGAACTCCATGATGTCCGCATCCGCTGCTGCGAGGATGCCGCCGTCTTTATCGGCATGGAGACGAATGACGAGCAAACTCCGCTTGAAGAGATCGGTGAGTGAGGGTTCGAGACTTCCAAAGTCGTACGTCGCCTTATTCACCCAGCTCTTCCAGTAGTTGTGACAGTTGCGCTGGAGATGATCAGGTCCTTCGGTGAGGACGAACTGCTGCAGATCGATCACTTCCTCGAGCGATTTCCCAAGACACATCCAGAGGTGAATGTGCGTGGGCTTCGCGGGGTCGACCGTGGAATAAATACCGACGGTAGAGTCGACGGAGCCTTGTTCGATCGTCGAGTTTGCGAGTTCACCGTCTTCGGCGTCGCGCCATGTGCCTTCGAGCCCGCGATATTCCGATTTTCCGACGCTCCACGCGGAGAGCCCACAACTCTCAATCTTCTCTTTGCTCCGGAGGATCGACTGGAACTGCCCGAGTGCTCGTCCGGTTCGACATTCCACCGGCGATGAGCTATCTCCACCGATCAGGAAGTAGCGCGTCTGACGATAATGGATGACGGAGTTCGTGTACGGCTCGTAGAAGACCGTATCTTTTTGTTTATCTCCGTAGATGTGCAGATCGTGGTGGAAGAACAGACGCACGTGCTTCGTATCTCCATCGAGACTCGAGATGATGAAGTGGCGCATGAGGATATTTTTCACCGGATGCACGAAATCTTCGGCGTCGATCTTGATGCCGAGCTTCTCATTGCGCAGTTCTGAGTTTCCGACGAGCGTTTCGGGCTTGTAGCGAACGTGGATCTGCCACGACGGATCATCGAGCCATGCAAATCCCCTGCCTTCGACCCAGACGCCCGTGCGATGCACGTCGCCAAACGCCGTGTGATCCTCCATTCCCACATGTGGGTAGTAGAGATCCCGCATCTGCGCGTGTTCATCGAACGTCGCGAGCACGGAGCCGTTGCCGATGACGAGAGAGCGAGGCATGAAAGAAAAAATTAAGATACAAGACACAAGAAACAACTCATGAATAATTTTGGAAATTGTTTCTTGTTTCTTGTTTTCTTTGCGTGAGTCTTTCTCTTAAATCACACAGCGCATGACTGAAGCGTCGGTACGCTTCGTAGGGAGAATCGTAGGGGCTGAAGTACTTGTGCACGTCGCCGTCGCTCCAATATTTCGTGCACATGTAGTAGAAGTGATCCGAGGTCTGCAGTTTTCGCCAGTCCGAGAGCAATGTTTGATCGCCCGTGGCTTTCACTGCGCCCTCGAGTGCGAAGAGTGCCGCAAGTGCGGCGTCTTGGATCGTGTTTCCCTTCCACGCGGAGAGGTCGCGCTCCATGTCCGCCCACGAAATGGTGTTGTGTGCGTCGTAGAGGTGCGACTGTTCGGCCTTCCACGAGTCGATGACCTCGGACGGAGTCGCGCAGACGATGCCGCGCTCCTGCCAGATCCTCGGGAGCTCGCGAAGGAACGAGAAAATGCCGGTGTCCTCCCACTGGTGTTCACCAAACGTCTCGTAGTCCATGAAGAGATTCACGCTGTGACCGCCACTTCCGGTAAGCCAATCCGTGAAAGTGTCGGCATGAAGCGGACTTGGCGCAAGCGGTTTGCGATGCGATGGACGAAGAGGCGAACTGGCCGGACGTCTCGATTCTGTCGCAGCTTGACCCGCAAGTAACCCCG
>JAGVCI010000125.1 GCA_020059985.1 Candidatus Peribacterales bacterium
CCCATTGGAATGTTTTGGACGGGGGAACTTCTCGACAATCAGCTCGATGTTCTCGCGTCACTCGACTTAAAAGAGGTGAAGCTTGGCTCCTATGATGAAGTTCTACCGAAATTCCTCCAGACCTGTGATTTTAACTCTAAATTGCTGATTCCTTGGTATGGGCGAGAGGGGTAATTCTCGGGTTTTTCGCTCTCCATTTTTATCTTCGCCGCGTATGCTTCTTCGCGCATGATACGGCTTCGCGTTTTCCATAAGATCTTGGGCCTGCTACCGCAGTGGACATATCGGCGTAGCGCTACGCCGATATCAGGAATTGTATCCATTAGCATGAGTGTACTTTTCTCTCGCGTAGCCGTATGAATGTCATCGATTCCCTCAATCGACTCCTTGGTGATCCCAACAAGAAAGAGCTTCGCAAACTCGCGCCTATCGTCGCGCGTATAAAAGAGGCGGAGAAGGCTGACGCAATCCGGAGTCTGACACTCGAAGATCTTCCGAAGAAAACGGCGGAGTTCAAAGCGCGTGTCGCAGCGGGGACATCCGTCGATGATCTTCTTCCCGAAGCGTTTGCGGTTGCCGTGCGCGCGTGTGAACTCATTCAAGGAAAAACTATTTCCTTCGGACAGCAGACGTTCACGTGGGACATGGTTCCGTACGATGTGCAGAAACTGGGAGGAGTGGTTCTGCACCGTGGTGCGATTGCCGAAATGAGAACAGGAGAAGGAAAGACGCTCGTTTGCACACTTCCGGTGTACTTGAACGCACTCACTGGAAAGGGCGTGCACGTTGTCACCGTGAACGAATACTTGGCGAAACGCGACGCGCTCTGGATGGGTCTTCTCTACGAAGCACTTGGTCTTACGGTTGGGGTCATCACCAACGATCTCAACAGTGAGCAACGAAAGAAGGTTTATGACTGTGACATCACCTACGGAACGAATAATGAATTTGGGTTCGACTACCTGCGCGACAATATGGCGACATCCATCGGTCGACAGGTGCAGCGCGGACTCCACTTCGCGATCGTGGATGAAGTGGATAGCATCCTGATCGACGAAGCACGCACGCCGCTCATCATTTCGCAGCAGGCTGCGGAGTCCACGGCGAAGTACACGCAGTATGCGTCTCTCGTGCGTCAGCTCTCCGAGAATGTGCACTACAACAAAGATGAGAAGCAGCGTGTTGCAACCCTCACAGAGGAGGGAGTGAAGAAAATGGAGGAGCTTATTGGGATCGAAAACATCTACACCGATCGTGGATTCGAAGAAGTGCACCACATCGAGCAGGCGCTCCGTGCGCACGCGATCTACCAGCTGGATGTCGACTACGTGATCAAAGAAGGGGAGATCGTCATCGTCGATGAATTCACCGGACGTCTGATGCCTGGACGCCGCTACGGTCATGGGCTTCACCAGGCAATCGAGGCGAAAGAAGGAGTTGCCGTGCAGCGCGAGAGTAAGACGCTCGCGACGATCACATTCCAAAATTTCTTCCGTCTCTACGGAAAACTCTCGGGCATGACCGGTACAGCAAAGACCGAAGAAGAAGAGTTTGAAACGATCTACAAACTTCGCACGATCATTATCCCGACGCATCGCCCGATGGTGCGCACCGATAAATCCGATGCCATCTACCGCACGGTTACTGCGAAGTTCCTCGCCGTGGCGAAGATCGCTCGCGAGATGAATGAGAAGGGACAACCGGTGCTCATTGGTACGACATCGATCGAAAAATCCGAAGCACTCTCCAAACTTCTCGAACAGAAAGGCATCCCACACCAAGTGCTCAACGCCAAGAATCACCAGAGGGAAGCAGAGATTGTGGCGAACGCTGGACAGCGCGGATCGGTCACGATCGCGACAAACATGGCTGGACGCGGAACGGACATCAAACTTGGTGAAGGAGTCGCTGCCCTCGGTGGACTCGCCATTCTCGGTACTGAACGACATGAATCCCGTCGTATCGATAATCAGCTGCGTGGACGATCGGGACGTCAGGGAGATCCGGGAGAATCGCAGTTCTTCGTCTCTATGGAGGATGATCTCATGCGTCTCTTCGGCGGAGATCGGATCAAGTCCATGATGGAGAGACTGCGCGTCCCCGACGATGTGCCGCTCGAAAATATGATGGTGTCTCGTTCGATCGAGAGTGCGCAGAAAAAAGTGGAAGGTCGCAACTTCGATATCCGTCGTCACGTTGTGCAGTACGACGACGTCATGAACAAGCACCGCGAGATCATCTACAAGCGTCGTCAGAAAATCCTCGAGAAGCTCGCCTCCAACGATTCAGAGAAAAATGCAGAAACGAACGGCGGAGCTCGTCCTCTCCATGAAGATATCCTCGAGTCTCTGCGTAAAGAAGCGCGATCCATTGTGCTCACACACGCACAGGGAAACGACTCCGAGATGTGGGACACCAAGGAGATGATCGAGGCAATCGCCACTCTTCACCCTGTTCTCGCGCACGATCTCACCGCAGAAAAGATCCGATCACTAGGCACACAAGAAGAAGTGGCTGATCAATTTGCAAAAATGGTCGTCGATTTCTACGAGGAGAAATGTGCACGCGAAGACGCCGGCACCGTCGCGCAGGCTGAACGTGTCGTGACACTCCGTTCCATCGACACGCACTGGATGGACCACATCGATGACATGGCGCATCTTCGTGAACAGGTCGCGTTCTCCGGGTACGCACAGCGCGATCCGCTGATCGAATACAAAGATCAGGGCTTCCGTCGCTTCCAGCAGCTTCTTTCAACAATCGAATCCACGATTGTTCGCACCATTCTCCAGATCGACTTCCGTCAGTTCGCTCCTCAGGTGATCCTCAAGCAAGCAGAGGAGGAGCTAGAGAGACTGCAGACCAACAAAGATTCCATTGAAGGAGAGCTGACCCACACGGGCGTTTCTCCGGTCGTCATGCAACAGCCTGCAGGTGCGCCTCGTCCGAGACAACCTCAGGCTCAACGCAATCTTCCCAAGGTTGGGCGAAACGACCCCTGTCCTTGCGGAAGCGGAAAGAAGTTCAAGAAGTGTCACGGCGCCAATGCGTGATAGGACGACGAACAGGAAATTACATTCGGTAGTGTGTTACTAATTCAGCAAATACACGTAGAATCGAGTGTATCTCCTTTCCTTTTTCTATGCGCACCCTCCTTCTTGCATTCATCGTTGGCTTTCTCTCGTTCCAGGCCCCCCAGCAAGCGCACGCCTGCAGCTGTGCTATGCCGGGCTCACTGCAGGAATCAATCGATATAGCGGAAGTCATTTTCTCCGGCACTATTGAAGACATCCGCGTCGAGAGCGAGTGGGAGTTCGCCGTGTCGATCACGGTTGATGAGGAGTGGAAGGGCTTGAGCATGTCCGAGCGCCAGGAATTGACGATCTATACAGCGTCGAATTCCGCTGCGTGCGGCTATACCTTCAAAGAAGGCGAAGAATATTTGGTGTATGGATATCGGAATGCAGAAGGCGGCAAAGTGAATGTCGGTCTCTGCTCCGCGACGAAGCCGCTCGATCAAGCCGAGGAGGATTTGGCCCTGCTTTCCGGCGACGGGCAGTGGGCTTGCACGATGGACGCGAAGATGTGCCCCGACGGTTCGTACGTCGGCCGCCAGGGGCCAACCTGCGAATTCGCTCCGTGTCCCGACGCAGAAGACGCGCCCTTCACGGACGTTCATTCGAATCACCCAAATGTCGAGGCGATTGCCTACGTGAAGTCACAGGGCATCGTCGAAGGTTACAGTGACGGTACCTACAGGCCGGACGCAACGATCAACCGCGCGGAGTTCGTAAAAATTCTGATGGGTACACGCGAAGACGATCAGCGCATGTGCAAGATCGCCGCATTCTCGGACGTCGACCAGACGGCGTGGTATGCGACGTATGCCCACAAGGCACGTTGCAACGGTCTCGTGCAGGGGTACCCCGACGGCACGTTCCGGCCGGCGAATTCCATCAACTTCGTCGAAGCCGCGAAGATCCTCATGCATGCGTATCCCTTCCCGTACGATGAGCCGCAGGAGGGAGACCCTTGGTACAAGGGGTATGTCCAAGCCATTGCCTCGCAGGGTGTGATCCCTTTGTCTATCACGCGTTTCGATCAGTACATCACCCGCGGCGAAATGGCCGAGATGATCTACCGTCTGCAACGTCCGTCGGAATGGCCGTCGAGGACGTACGATGAGCTCCGATGAGGTGTAGAATGTCCGTCCATGGAGAAATCCTCCATCGTCGGCCACGATGATCTTCTCGATCAGCTGAAAACTGACCTCGCGCAGGAAAATGTGGCGCATGCGTACCTTTTCACAGGACCCGAGAGACTAGGGAAAATGACAGTCGCGCGGTGGTTTGCGACCGAGCTCCTCACTGCGGGACAGTCCGAAGCGCAGCAAGAGATTATTCGTCATGAGACTGAACGTCTCATGCATCCTGATCTCCTGATCTTAGATCAACTCTGGATAGAGGAGGTGAGCGAAGATTGGGAACAAATCGCGCAGTACTCCAACATTCCGCAGACACACAGAGCGAAGAAGCCTGCCGCAAAGACGGACACGATCGGAATCGACGATGTTCGTGCGCTCCAAGAACGGCTCTACGAAACTGCGGCGGGAACATGGCGCTGCTGCATCATTCGTGATGTGGATCGTATGCAGGACGAGGCCTCGAATGCATTTCTCAAAATTCTGGAAGAGCCACCGAATCGTTTAGTCTTCATCCTCACAACGCGCGCATCTGCGTCACTTCTTCCGACGGTGATTTCGCGCACGCGTGTGATGCGCTTCCACAAAGTTTCTCAAGGAGAATTGCGCATATTACTCGAAGGTGTCGCCCCGGACGATGCACGTTTCATTCTCCACGTTGCGCAGGGAGCACCAGGTGCCGTTTGCGCCCTCCGTGATGATCCCGATCTGCTGCGTGCTGCCCGATTAGTGCACGCTCAGGCGCAGTCTTTCTGGAATGCGACGACACTCCGCGAACGCATGCAGATCCTTAAGCCCTTGCATGAGCGTTCTGCTTCATCGGATGAGTTCCTTCTTCATCTATTCCTCACACTCCGTGAGCAAACACCACGTCCTGAAGAACATACGGTCCGTGCGCTCATCGACCTCACTGAGGGGCTCGAAACAAACGCCCATCGAGAGCTCCTCGCGCAGCGATTTGCTCTCGCAATTTAATTCGCTGCGAGTGCGGCGAGTTTCTCCTTCACTGCTTCGTTGTACGGTTCGATTTTATTGATTTTGCGTAGTGTCACCTGTGTTTGATCTGTATTCCCAATCTGGAAGTAGCAATCCGCGAGTAATTGCAGAAGCGCCGTATCTCTCGGGAGTCTCTCCACAGCTTTTTCCAAGTGGATGATCGCTTCGTCGAAACGTCGAGCAGCGATGCATGCGCGTCCGAGTGCTGCGGATCGATCAGGATTTTTCGGTTCACGCTGAAGCGCTTGAGCGTAGGCGAGACATGCTTCCTCAAATTTTCCCTGACGGTAGTATGCGAGTCCCAGGTTACTGTGAAATGACACGTCATCTAGAGATCGAAGGAGTTCGCGGTACATTGCCTCCGCTTTGTTGTCGCGCTCCGTGGAGAGGTAGAGCTTTCCCAGTTCCGCTCTGATGTCATGCGCGTTCGGGTTGATCGTCAGTGCCTGAATATAAATGCGTTCCCCATCTTCAAATTTTCCTTGCGCGACCGCTTTCTCACCTTGTCGGAGCAGCGAACGCACCTGCTGCAACTCAACCGCCGATGTGCGTGGGCTCTTCCGCGGTTTTGCTACCTTTGTTTCCTCCAGGATCACCGCGCCACGTTCCTCTGCGGAGTTGATGCGCTGACGGATGCTACGGACAAATTTTCGGACCGAACGATGGCGTAGCAAAATCCGTCCTCCGAGGATTGCGCAGATGGTTAAAAACGAGCCGAACAGGACAAAGACGTAGACCAACGGGCAGAGATGGTAGCGATGGGCCTGAAGCCCGGCAAGGCAGATTACGGGGGTAAACTCTTCCACGAAAGTTCGATTTTTGGCTTGCTCTAGGGCTTATTCATCGAGCAGTTCCACGACAACATCTCCGTCTCCCTCGACTTCTGCCTGGCAGGTGAGCCTGTAAGGGTCATCCATCACTCCCATGTTTTCTTCGCGGTCGTTTCTGGCATTGAGCTGATTCATTCCCTGCGTGATGCGGCACATGCAGGTGGTGCAGAAGCCATTTCCACCACATGCGTGTTCGATGGGCACACCCGCATCCAACCCTATTCTGAGGAGTGGTTTCCCCTTTTCCACTTCCGCTTCGATGCGTTCATCGCCGTAGATGTAGGTGACTTTGGGCACAAAACGATTGAGAATCGCGTCCTGAAACCAGAGAATAGATCAGATTTCGGTGAGAGGCATCCATACTCTCATTCTTCAATTCCGATTTTCAATCCCCATGGCACTTCTTTCCATCAAAAATCTTTGGGTTTCCGGAGGAGACCGAGAGATCGTGCGTGGGGTGAACCTGGAACTCGGGAAGGGCGAAGTGCATGCGATCATGGGTCCGAATGGTTCCGGGAAATCTACATTAGTAAATGTGCTGATGGGACATCCTGCATATTCGATTACCAAAGGAACGGTGCTCTACGACGGAAAAGATCTTCTGAAGATGGAAACGCATGAGCGCGCGCAGGCGGGGCTCTTCCTCGCGTTTCAGTATCCGAAAGATATCGCAGGCGTCACACTCCAGAGTTTTCTCTTTGCCGCGTACAAAGTGCAGATGGCCGCGCGGTTTCCAGACCGGAAAATATTCAATCCGTTTCGCTTCCGACAATTCCTCGAAGAGAAGATGAACGCACTTCACATAGATCCCACATTCGCTGATCGGTTTGTGAACAAAGGGTTCTCCGGCGGAGAGAAGAAGAAAGCGGAAATTCTTCAGATGCACGTCCTCGAACCTACTCTCGCGCTCCTCGATGAAACGGATTCCGGATTGGATGTCGATGCCCTAAAGACTGTTGCAGAGGGGATCAATGCTGTACGTTCCCCGGATATTTCTGCTCTCGTCGTCACGCACTACGCTCGGATCCTCGATTACATCACGCCGGACCATGTCCACGTGATGGTGGCTGGGAATATCGTCGAAAGCGGGGGAGCGGAGCTCGCTCGGGTACTCGAAAAGAAAGGATACGCCTCCTACGGATCTAGCCGCAGTATTGCGCTTGGATAAGAGCTAAAAACAAACACCATAAAAAACTTGCGCTGGTCTTTTCTATGCGTAAAGTGTCCCGGCTTTACCCTTCTTTTTTTCATGAACGAATCCCTTCAGACCTCCGCACAAAATGTCACTACTTTGAGATTTCAGAGTGGTACCGATGCCGATGATCTTCATTTGCATGTCGGATCGAAACTGCACGGTATTCCTCACCGACACGATCGCCAGATCTCTCGCATGAGTATCTGCCCCGATACAAAAGATGTGACCGTAACGGTCAAGCACGGCACCATCCACTCTCTGCAGGAAGTTCTTCGCGAAGCCAAAGATCCTCGTTGGAACGTTTCTCTCGATTTTGAGCAGAGAGCCTAAATTCGATGTTACTTTTCGGTTAGTGGTATCGTAGAGGGTAGTAGCAGAAGCAATTTCTACTTCTATCCTCTTTTCTCTTATGGCTGACACCCAAGTATTCCTCCGGCCACCCGTGTGGCTCCCCATCGTTGTAGCGCTCCTCGCAGGAGGTGCATACATCGGTGGAAAAATGATCGAGACACGTCATCTCGATCAGGTCACGATCTCCGTTTCTGGTGAAGGCAAAGTCTATGCCAACCCAGACATTGCCGAGATGACTTTTGGCGTGACGACTGGACGCATGAAGACCGCAGAGCTAGCGATGACGGAACTCGCGGAGAAGATGAACGCCGTTGTTGATGCAGCAAAGGCACAGGGCATCGAAGACAAAGACATCAATACCGAGCAGCTCTCGCTCTACCCGTCGTATGACTGGAACGAGGGTGTGCGAGCAGATGAAGGGTTCGAAGCGACCCAGAACCTGCGCGTAAAAGTTCGTGACCTCACGGAAATTGGTCAGATCCTGACCGCCGTCACTGCAGCAGGTGCCAACCAAGCAGGCGGCGTCAGCTTCACAGTTGATGATCCCGAAGAGATCCAGGCAGAGGCTCGCGAGAAGGCGATCCAAGATGCGAAAGAGAAAGCTGCAGTACTCGCAGCACAGCTCGGCAAGCGCCTCGGAAAAATGAAAGGCTTCAGTGAGGGTGGCTACTCCTACCCGTACGCACGCACGGCGATGATGGACATGGCTATGGAGGAAAAGGGCATGGCAGGATCC
>JAGVCI010000098.1 GCA_020059985.1 Candidatus Peribacterales bacterium
GTGCACACGAGCTCGATCATGTTTACCGAGACGGCGAGAATGGAAACGCCGAGGATCATGGCGGGCCACGCGGAGATCTCCATAATTTTCTTCATGCGTTCGATCGTGCGTTGTCTCCTGCTGTAGTCCGTAACCTTGCACTGGTTCGGGTCTTTCCCGAATGCTTCGTAGAGGTAGAAACCTCCACCGCCTATCGCGACGATACCAATCACTTTCTGCACCCAGACGTTAAATCCAATAAGGAGGAACACGTTGAGCCATGCCGCAATGAAAATGTAGTACACCGCGCCGCTCACGAGGAGGAACGTTCCACCGATCACCCACACTTTGCGCATGTCATGTGTGTTGATGAGGAGCGTGAGGAGCGTAATCAGGACCCACATCGCGCAGGGGTTGAATCCGTCGAGGAATCCAAGAAGAATAGAGAGAGCAGGTAGAGAGAGAAGAGTGAGATCCACTGGTCCGATGAACCAGAGATTGAGCGTGTACTTGCTCATGTCCGCTTCGCAATCCTCGGTGCAGGTTCCTTCTGCTGTTTCGACATCCACCGTCGCAGAGCTCGCGAGGAATTCAGTGAATGGAAGACAGCCTTCATCAGTGCCGTGACATTCGTCGTAGAGCTGCTTCAACTTCGCACCCGTTGTTTCGTCGGTGTCGTAGCCTTGGAGCACATGACCGTTGATCACGAGAGTCGGGACACCTTGGTTTAGCGCAGGTGCATGTTCCTGGAGCTGTTCAAAGAGAGTTTGCGTATCGAGCTGTGTGACCTCGTGATACTCCACTTCCCACTCCTGTGCATGTGCGAATGCTTCGAATGCCGCGCAGTGTGGGCACCCGTCACGCACGAATGCGACAACATCTGCTCCGACAGTCGTGTCGTATCGCTCTTCCATCACCGGACCCTTCAGTGCCCGCTCTGGATAGAGCACCGAGAGGATGATGACTGGAACGAGAGCGAGGAAGAAAAAAGGGACGTAACGTTTCATGGCGGAGGGAAGGGAAATTTTCCTACTATTCTAGTTCATTTTGCGATTGCTGACAATGATCGCTCTCGCCCACAATTCGTATCGTTGACAGATGTACCATATATATTTTTAGTTGCAATTTCTCCCAATCGTTCTACTCTGTGTGGCTATGGCGATTCATCATATCGATGGCCAAGAGGTCGACCTCAAGAGATGGTTGGAAGAGCAAAAGAAGGCGGCAGAAGGATGGGACCAGCCGGATGAACGTTTCACTCCCGAGGACACGATCAGAGCATGGGCGACACTCTTCGCTGCATTCTCGCGTGATATGTGCGAAAAATTGAATGTGGATGTCGACACGTTCTTCGGCCAACTTCCGGATTTTGAAAATCGACTGGCTCCGCTCCTTGGGGAATTGAAATGGTATCTCAGCGAGCAACAGCAAAGAGATGTCGGCTACGAAGGGATTCGTCCGTATCTGAAAATCACTGCGCGAAATATTTTGGATGCAGGCACCAATAAATACGGAGCCCGTGTCGAAGTGTGGATTCCCAGTGTGACAAAGGATGGAGTGGATCAGAGTAATAGAAAGATGGTGTCTTTCTTCTTTGAAGCACCCGGTCAGGGAGAACCGAGGGAGGAGCCTGCACTGATTGGTGCCGCGTAGATGCTGCTAGAGGGGAGAATCTGCTACCATCATTGGTAATGTCTACCATCGAAACGGTTTTTGAGAATATGTTCGTTGTCGCGTGGTTCCACCTGACCACATCGTCTGCAGTGCAGATTTTTACATTGAGTTTTCTCGTCCTTATTTGCGGGATCGCGATTGCTGTGTGGCAGCATGCGGTGCACCTGAAATTTTTAGACTCGGTCTCCATCGATCGCATCGAGTTCGGGAACGTCCATCTTCCATCACTACGCGCCATCGTGGCATTCTTCCTCTGCTGTGTGGTGCTCCTCACTACTTCGCTCCTCACCATGTGGGGTGTTGGCCTCTTCGATCAGCCGTACGAGTGGCTGTACCTCGTGGTGCTCTTCGTTGTGATCGGCGCCGCGGGTGCTGTGCTCGAGCTTCGCTGGCACGGGACGCGTGACATCATGTTCGGTTTCCTTCTGGGCAGCACCATCGCGCTCTTGTCTCTGCTCCTCGTCCACGCCATTCCGCTCAACTATCCCATCTTGTCTGTCGCGCTGCTGGGGCTCCTCATCGCGTCCGGGTACCTCGCTTACCGTGTGCTCTTTTCGTCCTGGTCACGAAACGGCCAACTTGCGGCCGTCATTTCTTTCCTCACATGGCTCGCCGTATCCCTCATCGGATGAAGATCCAACCACCGGGATTCACCCTGATTGAGGTACTTATTGTGGTGGGTGTGATCGGTGTTATCTCGTCTGTGGTGATCGTGGCTATCAATCCTTCGAAACAACTCTGTGAATCCCGTGATGCGGAACGCAAAGTGCACGTGCGAGAACTGGGCAACGCGCTCTATCAACATCTGATCGGCGAGTGGCAAACGGCCAACACCGATATTCCTTTGGGTGAGGCGAATGCAATGCCTGTGTGTCGCGCCGGTATTACGGAGGATGAGACGTGCATCAATCTCGATTCACTCGTTCCCGAATATATCTCGCAGTTACCGGTGGACCCCGAAGAGGTGAACGCCAATCACTCGGGGTACAGCGTCTACGTCGATGACCATCAGCGTGTGCAGGTGCTTTCGCTCCATGTCGGGCAGTGTCCGGAACCGGCGACAGAACTCGCAGTCGAAGGGGACGGTGACGGCGAAGGTGGTAACGATGGAGAAGAGGAGCAGGAACCCTGCATCCTCGGGGGATACTCCGGCTTCGAATACGACGATCTCTGTTGGCTAATGGCCGATGCGTCGCAAGATTGTAGCGATCGCTGTGAGGAAACCGGTGAACCGTACCATACCGACACGAGAGACGTCATCGGGTACGACGGAGAGACCGCCGAGTACGCGCAGTGCGAGGAAGTGCTTGATGGACTCGCGTCTGTTCTCGAGGAAGATCTCGGAAGTGGTACACCAACAAATGCGGGCGGTCCCGGTGGAACAGGATGCGTGTACAACGCCAATACCGATGCCCGCTTCGTCGACACCGCATCACCCACGAGCGCTGGTGCGAATCCGAACTCCGGGTATCGTAGAGTGTGCGGATGCGCGGAAGGAGGAGCAGAGGAGGGGCCGGTGGCGGGAACATCGGAGCTGCGCTTCGACTTCGGACAGACAGGATCACCTGTCTCAAATGGCTTCACGCAGGTGACGCGTTTCATGTGGTACAGTGCACCGACTGGGTATGGTTGGTCGGGCTCACTCCCGACATCCGATGGTGACATTTGGAACGGACCGACATCAGTGCTCCGCGATTACGTCAGTGGATCGACGACTCCGGGAACGTTCGTAGCGGATGTTACAAATGGCGAGTACGACGTCACAGTTCATTACCAAGGAGATTCCTCGAATATGCATGTCACGATGGAAGGTATCGCAGTCGACACCGTCAACCACCAGCAGTATCAGTTCGATATCCGCACGTATCGTGTCACAGTGAATGATGGACAGTTCACTCTCGTTCTCCAAGATCTCGATTCGTGGAATAAAATCTGGAAGATCAGCGGTATCGAAATACTTCCGGCCGAGGACATCGACACGCCGCCTGCGCTCACGTCGCTTCAGGCGGACTTCGGTGATTACTCGTCTCCTGTCGCTAACGGGTATGTGCAGATCGTACCGATCACGTTCTACACAGAGACGCAGCAGTATGGTTGGCTCGGCGGATCACCGACCAGCTTCGGAGATATCTGGAACGGACCGACGTCGGTGCTTCGCGATTACAATTATGGCGAGCTTCCCACGACCTTCGTCGCGGACGTGGAGAACGGCGAATACGACGTGACCGTTCACTACCAAGGTTCCATCTCCAATATGCGCGTGATGATGGAAGGACTCGTCTTCGACACGGTGTCGCTTGTCAATTATCAGTACGACATTCGCAAATACCGTGTGACGGTGTCCGACAATCAGTTCACACTCCTCCTCCAAGACCTCGATGCATCCAACAAAGCTTGGAAGATCGCGGGTATTCAGGTTCTTCCTGCAGAAAATAATCCAGAGCCACCACCACTCACGTCATTTAAGGGAGACTTCGGACAATCAGGTTCACCTATCGCTACCGGGTACCAGCAGATTGTGATTCCCACAATCTATTCCGTTGAGCGACAGTACGGGTGGTTGGGTGGCTCGGTGACTTCGGATGGAGATGTGTGGAACGGACCGTCCTCCATCCTCCGTGACTACGTCTACAGCGACACCCCGACAACCTTCGTTGTCGACATGGCGAATGGAAACTACAACGTGACCGTGTACTACCAAGGGTCCGTCTCCAACATGCAGCTCACGATGGAAGGAGCGGTCGTGGATACCGTGACACTCGGGAATCTGGTCTACGACACGCGGACGTATCCCGTGACGATCTCCGATACGCAGTTCACGCTGCTCATCCAAGACATCGATGCATTCAATAAAGCCTGGAAGATCACAGGCATCGACATCATTTCGGCGCCGTAAAACGCATTCGCGGGCCTGGTGAATGGAAACACCTTGACCGAAGTCGAATTTTGACTACAATCACCGAAATACCATGGCGAAAGCGAAACCCATCTTGTCGGCCTCCACTAATCCTAAGGACTTCGTCATCGCGACGATCGGGAGTCATTCCGCGCTGCAGATCCTCAAAGGTGCGCGCGACGAGGGCATGCGCAATCTCGTCATCTGCAAGAAGGGGAGTGAGCGTCCGTATCAGTCCTACGGTGTCGCTGACGAAATGATTGTGGTGGATGAGTGGGAAAACTGGAACGAAAAGATCGAAGAGGAACTCATCAAGAGAAACGCGATCATCATTCCGCATGGATCATTCATCGCGTACATCGGACATGAGCGCGTGAAGAAGATGAACGTGATGTACTACGGAACAAAAGACGTCCTCGAGTGGGAGTCCGACAGAAAGAAAGAGCGTGTGTGGCTCGAGAAAGCAGGACTGAAACTCCCGCGTGTCTACGACACACCGGAAGACATCGAGAAGCCGGTGATCGTGAAGTTCCACGGAGCAGGCGGAGGGTTCGGCTACTTCATCGCGAAGACTGCCGAGCAGTTCCATGAGGTGAAAGACCGCAAATATCCGCACGAGAACGATTTCGTGCTCCAGGAATACGTCGTCGGAGTGCCGCTCTATATCCATTACTTCTACTCGCCCGTTACCGGAGAGCTGGAGATCCTCAGCTTCGACAAACGCTACGAGAGTAATGCTGACTCCATCGGTCGCATCCGCGCCGAGGATCAGTTGGCCGCGAACATTCACACGAGTTACACCATCGTCGGCAATATTCCGGTGGTCGTTCGCGAATCGCTCCTCCCGGAAATGTTCGAAATGGGAGACCGTGTGGTGGAGACGAGCCGAGAGGTCTGTGGAGGCAAAGGACTCTTCGGTCCCTTCTGCCTGGAGACGATCATCACGCGCAAGTTGGAGATCTTCGTCTTCGAAATCTCCGCTCGTATCGTCGCCGGAACGAATCCGTTCATCGAAGGATCGCCGTACACGGCACTCAAATACGATGTGCCGATGAGCACAGGACGCCGCATCGCGCGTGATATCAAACAGGCGATTGAACAGGGAAGACTTGAAGACGTTTTGGGTTAGGGTTGGGGTGAGGGGGCGGGTATCTGATTTTTCATTTTCCATTTTCAATTTTCCATTACACTCCTCTCAATGGATCCCAAAAAACTCCTCCAGGGCTACGATCTTGAAAACCTCACGGTAGGAGTGCTTGGGGGACACAGCGCCCTCGATGTCACACACGGCGCGAAGCAGTTTGCGTTCCAGACCGTCTGTGTCGCGCGGAAGGGCAGAGAGAAAACCTACCAAAAGTATTACAAAGTGCGTGATGAGCGAGGCTGCATTGACGAGGTGATCGTCGTTCCCGAATTCAGTGACATCTTAAAGAAAGATATTCAGAAGAAGCTCCGGGCGATGAACACGATCTTCATCCACAACCGCTACTTCTGGGTGTACTTCGATGATTTTTCGAAGGTAGAGAATGATTTCCAGGTTCCGATCTTCGGTTCACGCACACTTCTGAAGCTGGAAGAGCGTGATCAGAAATACAATCAGTATCATCTGCTCGCAGATGCGGGCATTCGCACACCTAAACTCTTCAAGAAGGCGAGCGACATCGATCGGCCGGTCCTCGTGAAGGCGAGTGAGAAGAAAAGAGGATACGAGCGAGCGTTCTTCGTCGTCGGAAGCAAAGAGGAATACGAAGCCGAAGGATCTAGACTAGAGAAGAAAGGGAAAGTATCCGCAGATTGGCGCCGCGCGACGATCGAAGAGTTCATTGTCGGTGCTCCCGTGAATTTCAATTTCTTCTATTCGCCGCTCACGAAAGAATTGGAACTTCTCGGAACGGACACTCGCCGACAAACCAACTTAGATGGCTTCCTCCGGATGACGGCACCAGATCAATCGAGAGCGCTCGAGCAGATCGACCTCAAGATGATTGAGACCGGGCACATCGCGTGCACCGTGAAGGAATCCATCCTCGAGAAGGCCTTCGACTTGGGCGAGAAGTTTGTGAAGGCGACGCAGAAAATTCCGAAGAGTTTGGACCCGTCCGGTAAAGGCATCATCGGACCGTTCGCTCTGCAAGGCGCAGTCGTCGCGGAGGAGGGGAAGGAGGACATCGTCATCTTCGACGTGTCACTGCGGATCCCTGGTTCCCCGGGCACCGCGGCAACCCCGTATAGCGGGTATCTCTACGGAAAATCCATGAGCGTGGGCGAACGCGTGGGTCTCGAGATCTTCCGTGCGAAAGAAGAGAATCGACTAGCGGAGATAGTGACCTGACGTAATACTAGGTTTAGTGGGGCTGCCCCGCACCAGTCACTCCGTTCCGGTGCAGGGCGAGCACCTCAGTCGTTCTTTTTGCACTTACTATAATGTTGCTATTCGTGGGGCTGTAGCTCAGTTGGCTAGAGCATCTGCTTTGCAAGCAGAGGGTCAGGGGTTCGACTCCCCTCAGCTCCACCAAATTGACAATTTAAATAAATAAATTAAAGAACCTTATTTTTACTGAGGACTCAGATAACCAAAAAGCTCAATAACTGCTTCCTCGTCGGCAGTGAGCGGTGTTCCATTTTTCTCTTGAGCCATTGCCCTATGGAATACCTTCGATATTTCTAAGCCCATGGGCCCGAGGACCTCATCGACGATTTCGATGTCTTCTCCAACTGTATCGTTGAATTTTCTTCCAATGCGCCATCTCTCCATTTTTGTACTGGCGTCTTTAAATTCACTAAATAACTTACGAAGCTCAGATCGACGCTGTCCGATGTCTCCATGTACCATGGAGCGATGTGAGTCGTGACGGGATTTCTCCTCTTGATCTCTTAATTCTTTGAGCGGAGGAATTTTCTTAGAAGACCGATAGCTCTTGTTGGGTCGGACGGAAGTTTGTGGACGTTCACTGGGTGAAAAATGTTCCCAGTGATCGATTTCTTCCTGATCGACTCCCAATATTGCCAGACCACTCGAGGCAATTCCCCGCAGAAACTCTGCCTCCATTCGGTTCAAGCCATAGTCGCGAAATCCCCACGATCCTTGAGCGGTGAGATGTTTCAAAGATTCAATATCTCCGTTCGCAAATAAATCTGCGACCTGCTGATAGAGTCCTTCGGTATCTTCATTTGGATCCATCCCCGCAAACAAACCTATCGAATGACGAAATCTGAGAAACTCAAAAGTTGTAAATTCAGGGTCGTAGTCGTCGAAAAACTCATTATTCATAAGATGTTCTATTGTAATTTCTTTTTGTAAATTGTCAAATTTTCTTTACTCGCTTGTTACAGCGGCGTTGCTCCCTGATCAAACACCCACGGCATCACGGGCTTTATGAAGAACTCTATGATCGGTCCCGAGAGGCCGAACATCACGGAGAAGCTGATGATGAAAATGATGATGGCGGCGTAGACGACGACCAGGTAAATACCACCGATCTTTTGCATCCACTCCGCTTCACCAAACAAGTCACCGAAACGTTCGCGGTACTTGAGCATCAAGATCGACACAACGATGCCGATGAGGCCAAACAAAAAATTCATAACTATGCGATGGCCGCGTCGATCTCCTTTTTCACATCTTCTTTGCTCTTGGCGCCAACGAAGGTTGCGACAGCATCACCGCCACGGAAGATGATGAACGTCGGGATACTCATGACGCCGTACTTCTCCGCCGTCCCTCCGTTCTCATCAACGTTGAGTTTCATGATCGCTGCTTTCCCTGTGTACTCGGTGGCGAGCTCTTCCATGATCGGCGTCATCGACTTGCAGGGTCCACACCATGGCGCCCAGAAATCGACGAGCACAGGCAGACTGGCCTTGAGAACGTCTTGGTCGAATGTTGCGTCGGTAACTTCGTGAGCCATGGAAAGCAGGGGAATGTAGGAGAAGTATAGAGGACCACCCCGCCACCGCAACCTGCGTTTTTCGTGCTACTCCAAGATCTGCTTCGTGATCTTCTTCCCCGCTTCGACGCCTGGTTGGTCATATGGATCGATGCGGTAGAGCTTCCCGAGGAGGATGACTTCGATCATCAAGAGGTAGAAAAGTTGGCCGAGGTGCTCCTCATCCAATCTCGTGATGGTGAGAGTCGCGTGTGGACGCTTCGCTCCGGTGAGTGCGCGGCTGGTGCCCTCGTAACATGCATCGATCAGCTCGGCGAAGGTCTTTCCGGCGATGGATGCGAAAGATTTCTCGACGGCGAGCGGCACCGCGATCTTCGGTCGCTCCTCTTCGCGGATGAAGAGGTGCCAGGCGAGGCGCGGTCCCTCCATCCACTGCTGGAGGAGAGAGTGTTGGTCTTCGGTTCCGACCGCTGCGAGCGGGATGGGGTTCTTCGCTTCGGATTTCCCGAGGCTCTCGGCGACAAGCTGTTGGTCCCACCGTGCGATAGAAGCAAGACGGGTCGAGTACGGCATGATCACGCGCACGGGGTAGTCGCGCTTCGTATCGAGGAGGAACTGCACCGCAGCGAGTTGCGCGGCAGGGTTCTCATCAAGATTGGGGTTCTGACAGATGGTGTCGATCTCTTTTGCGCCCCGGACGAACCGGTCGATGTCCCCACCGAGGAGTGCGAGCGGGAAGAGTCCCACGGGCGTGAAGATCGAGAACCGTCCTCCCACTCCTGGTGGGATCGGGAGCATGCGGATGCCCCACTCCTTACAGAAGCTGCGCAGTGTTCCGCCGTGCGGGTCGGTCACTGCGATTACGAACTCTGCAGCGCGCTCCTTGCGAGCCTCCTGCATTTTTTCAAAACACAGGAAGAAGAGGCTCATGGGTTCGAGCGTGCCACCCGATTTACTCGCGACCACGATCAGTGCCTCTTTCCAATCAATCAGCGAGAGTTGCAGCTCGATCATTGCTGGGTCTATGGAATCCATGAGGATGAACTCGAGCGTCTCCGGTCCTTCGAAAACTTCCTGGATCACCTTGGGTCCCAGGCCCGATCCACCGATCCCGATCCAGACGACGGTGCGGATCTTCTCGGCCTTCACCCAGCTCGTGGCGTTCTTCACCTGTTGAATCACCTGCTTGTCGTACGGGTCCATAGACCACGCGTGCTCACCGCGCTCGCGCTCCTGCAGCCAGTCCTCGACATAGCGGCGCACGGACGTGCGCAGTGCCGCAAACTCCTGGTCGGGAATGCCTCGCGAGGGAGTGATGGTCTGGCCGAGGGTCGCAGTGATATCGAGAGTAAGCATGGCGGGGGATTATAGACTACGCAGCGCGGCGGTGACACGCTCTTCTTTGCTGAGTTCCGGAGGGACGTTCTTGAGCGCGCGCATAACGGTCGAGGTATCGTACCCCAGACTCGTGAGCGCATCGATGACATCCTGGTCGTAGGCTCCACTTTTTCCAGTCTCACCACTCGCAACGCCGAAGAGCTCGGGGTGTTTCTCCGAGAGATTCTCGAGGTCGAGGAGGAGTTTTTCGGCGGTCTTCTTTCCGACCCCTTTGATAGAGGTGAGAAGCCGCGTGTCTTTCTCATTGATCGCCGTCACCAGGAGATGACGCGGGACGGAGCAGATCTCGAGTCCCAGCTTCGGCCCGACACCCGACATCTCGATCGCACTTTCAAAGAGCGTGCGCGTCGCGGTATCCGCAAAGCCGTAGAGCTCGAGTCTGTCTTCACGGACGTAGGTCACTGTGAGGAGCTCCGCTTCTTTCCCGGTTTCGAGGAGATCCCAAAGCGGAAGAGGGACGGAGACGGCGTAGCCGACTCCACGCACGTCGACCGTGGCTTTACCCGGAGCGTGCTTCGCGATGATTCCGCGGAGGAGAGAAATCATGGATCGGGAGTATAGCAGGGGAGGATAGAAAAGCTGTAGAGGCTAGAGAAGACGGAAAGAGCAATCCTCTTCAGCCTCTACAGCTTCTCACGCTTTTTCCGGAAGTCTGCAACATAGACCATGTGTCGTTTTTTCGCTATACTAAGGAGAAATGCACACCATTCACCGAGTCACACGTCGACGCCACTCGCGCCTTCGCACTGCTCGCCGCACAAAGCGCCGGGTGCGTACGCTCGAGCGTGTCGCGACGGTCTGTGTTCTCGTCATGGGTCTCGTGCCACTCGCGACCTTCGCGCTCATCTCTCCGGTCGAGCGCGGGGAAGCAGTGAACGCTCTGGATGCTGCGATCCATCGTGCGGCTGGTGTCTATCGCTCACGACCGAAGGTCACCTCACTCGATCCGGTAAAGCTCGAGGAGCGACTCGGGGAACTCACCGAGCATGAAAAAGATCTACGTCTGACGATCGAAGTCGTGGAGCGCGGTTTGGAGCGCTTCGGGAATGCCGAGGTCGCGGACAAAGACGTCGCAGGCAGACAGGCACTCACCGCAGAGGGTCGAGAGCGCTTCGCTCAGTTCATTCGTGCGTCACAAGCGAGAGAATCTACTCCGACTCTTCTTCTGTCGCTCTTCAGTCGGTCACTCGGCGTGCAAACCGAGAGTGCACGCGCAGATCACACCTTCACGAATCTCCAGCTCGACCTGCTCACCTCTATTTTCCAGGCCGAGGCAGGTCCCGCGTATCTCAAGGAGCTGCGGAAGGAACTGAGTGCGGTGGAGAGTGAGTACGATCGGACCTTCGCGCTCGTCGAACACGCTGGTGAATTGGCTGGACAGGGAGGCACACTCGAGGAAGAGGCTCGTGAGATCGTGGAAGAGGTGCACCGTGAGGTGCTCCGACTCCAGGGAGAGCTCGCACGCATCGATGTGCGTCTCCGTGAACGTGCTGAACGTGTATTGATCGAGAAGGGTCTTCGCGCTCCGCGCGACGCGAGTGCGAGTGGGAGCATCGTGCCGCACACACCAGCCTTCACGTGGCCGGTCTTCGGTCCGATCTCCGCAGGATTTTTGGATGAGAACTACGAGCACTACTTCGGTATCCCGCATAAGGGCGTGGATATCGTCGTGCCGCAGTCCAGTCCCGTGGTTGCGGCTGCCGAGGGCGTGGTCTTCCTCGTTCGCGATGGCGGCGAGATGGGGTACTCCTACGTGCTCATCGGACATCGCGGAGGATTTGCGACGCTCTACGGTCACCTGAGCTCGATCACTGCCGTGAACGGTCAGGAAGTGGCTGCGGGTCAGATCATTGGAGCGAGCGGTGGCGAGCCGGGCACGCACGGCGCGGGTCCCATTACGACAGGACCGCACCTGCACTTCGAAGTGATCCAAGGAGGAGTGAATACAGACCCGAGGGAGATGTTGCCGTGAGGTCGATTCCGGAGCACAGTGTCCTCCTTATGGATAAGCACGCTGTCGATGTGTCGGCTTTACGGCAACGGAGCCTCGAGAGCGGGATAGATTTCGATGCACTCGCGGCATTTTCCAAAATGAATCAGGATGATGTGCGCTTCTGCCTCTTCCGGATTTTAAGTGAGCTGGAGGAAGGTCAATCTCTTACGGTACATGCATTGGTCGATGCCGTGTCGGAACGCCAGGGATATCCGGCGGATCAACCGAACATCAGTCACCATCTTGCGCTCATGCGAATGTCAGGGCTGGTGAAGTACACACGCGACGGAAAAGAAAACAAATACGTTCTCACTCAGAGGTACAGTGAGGGATGGGAAGCGGTCCGACAGTTCGTCGAGCCGATCCTGTCAGGTCCCGCTCCGGAATCAAACGGCGCCGATCACTAAGACGAACTCTCCTTTCTTCGTGATCGATTTCGCAACATCCGAAAGATTCCCGATCGTCGTCGAGAGAATTTCCTCATGCATCTTCGTGAGCTCACGCGCGATCACGACTGGGCGACCTGGTTGATCCTTCAACGCTTCCGCGAGTTCGTTCAATGTCTTTTCAATTCGGTGTACGGATTCGTAGAGCACGATCGTGCGCTCCTCTTCCTTAAAGGAGTCGAGCATCGTCTTTCGTCCTTTCTTTAAGGGGAGGAACCCGAGGTACACGAAGGCATTGATCGGGAGACCGCTCCCCGAGAGCGCTGCGAGGAAGGCCGAGGGCCCTGGGACGACTTCAATTTTGATGCCGGCATCACGCACTGCTGATGCGAGCGCATAGCCAGGATCAGAAATGCCCGGCGTTCCCGCATCACTTACGAGCACGACATGTGATCCAGACTGTAATTTGGCGATCACCTCATCCAGCTTTCGTTTGTCGCTGTAGCTATGAAAGCTCATGAGCTCTCTTTTAGGGATCTCCAGCTGCTTTAAAAGATTACCCGTTACACGAGTATCTTCGCAGACGATGAGATCGCACTTTTTTAAGGTCTCGATCGCTCGGAGCGTGATGTCTCCGAGGTTTCCGATTGGTGTGGCGACGATGGAAAGCATGCTCTCACCGTAGCGGAGACGGCGTGCTCTGCGCTACGGGACTAAAGACATTTCACCCTTTTCTCTTTGGGAAAAATCGGTATCATTTCGGGGACCTCACGAAGGTTTACGTTATGCCCAAAAAGGACGACACCAACGATTCGCAGCAGGAGCTCCCATTGGATGAGGACGGACAAGAGGAGGGAAAAAGTGATGCTCCAGCCGCGAAGAAACCTCCTGTGCAATCCGCAGAAACGCTCGCACGTATCGGGCGCATAGCGCCGCGCCCCATTGTCTCCGAAATGGAGGAGAGCTACTTGAACTACGCCATGAGCGTCATCGTCAGCCGTGCTCTTCCGGATGCGCGTGACGGTATGAAGCCAGTGCACCGACGCATCCTGGTCGCCATGCAGGAAGAAGGTCTCTCGCCCAGTCATCGCTACTCGAAGTGTGCGGGAGTTGTGGGAGAAGTGCTCAAGAAGTACCACCCGCACGGTGACTCGTCCGTGTACGACGCGCTCGTGCGTCTCGTGCAGGAGTTCGCCATGCGTTACCCGCTCGTCGATGGGCAGGGAAACTTCGGTTCCATAGACGGAGATGGCGCCGCTGCCTACCGCTACACCGAGTGTCGTCTCCAGAAGATCGCTATGGAGATGCTCGCGGACCTCGACAAGGACACTGTCGACTATGTTCCAAACTACGATGCCAGCCGCAAAGAGCCGTCGGTGCTCCCGGCGAAAATTCCGCATCTCCTTCTCAATGGAACGGTTGGAATCGCCGTCGGTATGGCGACCAACATCCCGCCGCACAACTTGGGAGAGCTGATCCAGGCGACGCTTCATCTCCTCGATCATCCTGATGCGACGGTGGAAGACCTTCTCCAATTCGTGCAGGGGCCAGATTTCCCAACGGGAGGCATCGTCTATAACCAAGCATCACTCACGCAGGCGTACCTCACCGGTCGAGGGTCCATCGTCATGCGCGGCAAGGCGGAGATAGAAGAGGGGAAGGGTGGTCGTTACCAGATCCGCATCAGCGAGATCCCGTACCAGGTGAATAAGAGCTCGATGATCGAGCGCATGGCGGAGCTCGTGAATGAGAAAGTCATCCAAGGGATCTCGGATATCCGTGACGAGTCCGACCGCGAGGGAATCCGCATCATCATTGAACTGAAGAAAGAGAGTTACCCACAGAAAATCCTTAATCAGCTTTTCAAGCACACCGAACTCCAGTCGAGTTTCGGCTACAACATGATCGCGCTCGCGGATGGAATCCAGCCGCGCCTCCTCAACCTGCACGAACTTCTCCAGATTTTCATCGATCACCGCCGTGTGGTCACACGCCGACGCGTCACCTACGAGCGTGATCGCGCCAAAGAGCGTGCGCACATCCTCGAGGGACTCTCGATCGCGCTTCACGACATCGACAAAGTGATCGAGACGATCAAGAAGAGCGAAACCAAAGAGATCGCGAAGGAGAACCTCATGAAGAAATTTAAATTGAGCGATCTCCAGGCCGACGCCATCCTCCAGATGCGTCTACAGACACTTGCAGGACTCGAGCGTAAAAAGATCGAAGACGAACTGAAAGAGAAGAAGGCCTTTATTGCGGACTGCGAGGCGATTCTCAAAGATCCCAAGCGTATCGATAAAATCGTGAAAGATGAGCTCGATACGCTCAAAACTCAGTACGGAGACGTCCGCCGCACGACGATTGTGAAGCACGCGGTCGGAGACTTCTCTGCGAAGGACACCATCCCGAACGCGCCGATGATCGTGACGCTCACGTCGAGCGGATACGTGAAGCGCTTGAGCCCCATGCA
>JAGVCI010000052.1 GCA_020059985.1 Candidatus Peribacterales bacterium
CTGGCTGATGCTCCCGCGAATGCTCGCGCTCGGTGCTCTTCAGTTCGAATTACTCCTCTTCGATTCCATCGCGTCGGGATTGGAGACCGGGTCTGTCACGATCAACGCATTCGCCCGAAACTTCCAATCGGTTGCCGTCGGAATCGCAGGGATCGCACTCGCACAGTCTGCGTTCTCTCTTCTCAGCCAATCCGCCGCGAAGCAAGAAGAGAAACGGTTCTGGATCTACCTCAAAAAAGGCGCCGCGATGATCATCGCGATAACGGTGCCAGGCGCTGTGGCGCTTGTTGCGGTCACGCCGATTGCCGCGCGATTGGTGCACCTCACCGGTGTCCTCCCGGTCTTTGCGGTGTGTCTGCTCCTCTACGCGGTGAGCATTCCGTTCGAGAGTATGAATCATCTCCTGCTGAGGTCGTACTACGCGCTGAAAAATACGATGACCCCGGCGGTCTTCAACGTCCTCAATGGCGTGATTGCGGTCGCGATCGCGTGGTACCTGGCCCCGCGCATGGGCGTCTACAGTCTCGCATTTGGATTCACCGCAGGACAACTAGTCCAGATGATCGGGCTCGCACTCCTTTTGCCGCGAGAAGTGCGCGCACTCAGTGGGAAATCTCAAAAATCGT
Organism: Candidatus Peribacterales bacterium; assembly: GCA_020059985.1. GTDB lineage: Bacteria > Patescibacteriota > Gracilibacteria > Peribacterales > Peribacteraceae > JAGVCI01. Next base: position 627 of record JAGVCI010000052.1, read on the forward strand.
AAACCCTTCTTCAGGAACATCACTCGCTTCGACGCGTTCTACTTTTGCGCTGGGTGGACCGGTGTGACACCATTTTTCCAATTCTGCTAACCCGCTGTCGGGTCCCTCCGCGTGGATTTCGACCGTACCATCGGGAGAATTACGCACCCATCCGGTGAGTCCAAGTTCTCGGGCTCTTCGCTCGGTACTCGCGCGGAAGAAAACTCCGTGGACAGAGCCGGAAATGCGATAACGTCTTGCGGCTTGCATGCTTGTTCAAGCGTAGCACGGAGATGAACGTTCAAAATGGAGAAATGTTCTACGGTTTCGGGGTCATCCTGGAGAAGTTTTAGATCATTTCGCACATAGCTAATAAGAGCGTCCGAGAGTGCCTTGGACCATAATCTGTCTCTTACTTGGAGAATCGAGCTGCTTGTACATTCAAAAAGAAGATTCAATCGATCGTGAAAACTTCGACGAGTGCTTTCGATTGCCGTTGCTCTCTCCGTATCGAGCGCATGTCGAAACGTCATCAGTGCATGCGAATACTGGTGGTATGCTGCCCATGCAGAAACATACCTCTCTGCACTTGCTTTAATCTCATGAGGAGAGCATTCGAAGTTTTGCATACTTACTTTTTCTTCACCTGTGTGAAGTCTAGTTCGACCGGCGTCTCGCGGTCGAAGATGAGGACCATCACGGTGAGTTTGCCCTTGTTCACATCGACAGAGTCGACCGTCCCCTCGTAGTTCTTGAACGGACCATCCACGATGATGACGAGGTCGCCGACCTGGAAGTCGCTCTTGAACTTCGCCTGTTGCTCACCGATGCGGCGCTCGATGACGCCGAACTCTTCTGGGGTGACCGGCACTGGGATATTTCCGGATCCGACGAAACCGGTGACGTTCGGAGTGTTACGCACCAAGTACCATGACTCATCCGTTACCGTCATATCCACGAGCACGTAGCCCGGGAACAATTTCTTCTCCTCTTCTTGCGGCTCTCCTTTTTTGAAGGTGAGTTGCTTCTCCTTCGGGACCTGCACGTCGAAGATATAGTCTTTCATGCCGAAGGACTCGATGCGCTGATTGAGCGCCTCCTTCACGCTGTCCTCATAGCCTGCGTAGGTGTGGACCACGTACCAGTTTCGCCCGGCATTGGGGTCTTGCTTGCCCATTAGATCGTGAACGAGAGAAGAAAGGCGACGGCCTCTGCGAGGAGGAAGTCGATGAATCCGAAAGCGATAGACGAAATTGCGGTGAACGCAATCACGATGACCGAAAGACGAATAGCCTGTTGGCGTGTTGGCCAGCGGACATGTCTCAGTTCCTCGATGGCGCCAGTGATGTAAGAGTTGAGCGTAGCCATATGATCTTGAAAAACCCCTCCCGGGGCGTCAGCGCCATTTTAAGCCAAACTTTTAGGTTTGCAAGCGAAAACCGGAGGAAGGATTTCGAGGAATTCGGGGATGTTGATGATAACGAGGATCGTCGAAATCCTCGATTACGTCGATTTCCTCGAAGTCCTATTAAATACCGTATTCCGGCGGCTCCAATGCGTGGATCTTACTGATCGGGAGAGCCACAAACCACACGCGACCCGAAATCTCTTCGGCTTCGACGAACGATGTTGGCGTGAAACTCCTGGAGTCCAGGCTTCCCTGACGATTATCGCCGAGGAGGAAGTACTGACCCTCGGGCACTTCGAACGACACTTCGCGCGTGTTCCCCGATGACGGCGGGTGCTGATACGTGTGCCCGCTGTTACGCTCATTGAGGTAGGGCTCGGTGAGTTCGACTTCATCTTCGGTGCCCGCCACTTTCAGGTACACCTTTCCACTGCGGATGATCACCGTGTCGCCTGGCGTCCCGATGATTCGCTTCACGTAGTGCTTGTCGCGATCATTCGGTGGACGGAACACGACGACATCTCCTCGGACGGGATCGCCGACGTAGTACGCGAATTTATTGATGATGATGTACTCCTGGTGCTCGAGTGTGTCTGTCATGGAGTTTCCCTCCACACGAAAAGGGGAGACGAGAAATGTCCGGATGAGCCCCACCACCGCGAGGATGATGACGATGTTGAGCACAACATCGAAGAGATGAAAAAGGAGGCCATGTCGTCGTTCTGCCATCCCGTACATTGTAGCGAGATCTTTTTTCTTTAGAAGAGAAAAACGGGAAAATCGTCCCTGTGGCATTGCCGAGAATTGCGGCTACACTAGCCCCCATGAAGAGTCTGAATGAGCTTCTTTTCGCCCGACACCTCGACGAGGACGAGGAAGTCGTCATTGTTGTTCACAAGCACTGGCTCCTCAGCATCAAGCATCTCTTCTGGCCGGTGGTGTCCTTCCTCGGATCATGGGTTTTTCTTTACGCCATTCCCTACGAGGTCGTTTTCTACGGTGTCGCGCTTTGGAGCATGTGCTCGCTCGTGTGGTTACTGCGAAATTTCTTCGATTACTTCCTCGATGCGTGGATCATCACGGACCAGGGGATCATCGACGTGGCGTGGCACGGGTGGTTCCACCGGGAGTCCTCGCGCATCCTCTATAGCGACATTCAAGGCGTGAGCCACGAGATCGAAGGCGTGCTTCCGACGCTCCTTCGCTACGGAGAGGTGAGCATCGAGAAGATCTCCGGCGGGAATATCATCTCTCTCGAGTCCGTCGCGCAAC
>JAGVCI010000041.1 GCA_020059985.1 Candidatus Peribacterales bacterium
CTGCTCTCATGTGGCTACAACAATTTTCATGGACGGACATCGAGAAGCAGGAAGAACAGACGCTCAAAGTAGCGATAGAGAAATTATCAGCAATCGATGGACTGAAATTTCTCGCAACAAAAAATGTGAGTGGATGTGTGAGTTTCACGATCGATGGAGTTCATCCGCACGATCTCACCGACATGCTCGGAGAAAAAAATATTCATCTGCGTGCGGGACATCACTGCACACAGCCTCTCCACAAAAAATTGGGGATCGCAGCGAGCACGCGGCTTGCAGTGGGAATCTATAATTCAATTGAGGAAATTGACGCCCTTGCAAAAGAAATTCAATTTGCGCGGGAACGATTGACGTGAGGATAGGTGTATTGATCAATTTTGTGCTGTGCATAATCCAGGAGTGGTTCCAGCCTGCGTCGAACTTGATCAATAACTCGCTGCGGTGAGTGGCGACGCTCAACACCTTGCAAGAAGAGCGCTGCGGCGGAACTCAATTGTGTGAGTCTGTCCGAATTCGTCGGATCAGTCCCGTTCCACTGTGTCAGAAGGGAACGAATGTACTCATCCGTATTCCCTGGATTTGGGACTTCATCGAGCATCAGCTGTATTCTACGCCCATGGACCTATACGCCGAGAACATTCTCGAGCATTACCGCTCCCCACGTGGAAAGAAGCCCATTAATGATGGCGCGTGGTCTGTCGTGCATCACGAAGATAATCCATCTTGTGGTGATGAGCTCACTATTGGGCTAAAGGTGGAGAATGGAAAAATCACCGCGGTCGCGTGGGACGGATCTGGGTGTGCCATCAGTCAGGCTGCCATGTCGATGCTCAGTGAGGAACTGATCGGCAAAGATATCGCCGATGCGCCGGGAAAAAAGGAAGTTCTGGAATTGCTTGGTGTTCCTGTGAGTGCAAGACGAATGAAGTGTGCGATGCTCGGTCTGCACACACTCCTGAATGCAGCGAAAAAAATTGAGGGAGGCAAACTCAATTCATGAAGCTTTTTTGCAGAGAAATAAGGAATGCATGCCAAGTAGTATATTGACAAATAACAATATCATTGTAATATAATTAATAGCTTAGGGACTTCCCCTGGGCATGTCGGCTTACCCTTGGAGGTAGTAAAAATGACACTGAAGTTTGTATTAATGGACAGCACTTTTATTTGCCTTCTCGGGGCCACTATCTATGGGATCGCTTGCTGGATCTTCTAGTGAGCAATCCCGCCCGCCGACCGGACCCCTGCAGTGTGCATTGCGCGCTCCGGGGGTCATTTTTGAAATGAAAAAAATGGAACGCAAACGAGTGGAGCCGCCTTCGGGAATTGAACCCGAGACCCCTTCCTTACCATGGAAGTGCTCTACCCCTGAGCTAAGGCGGCAGGTTTACTGACGCGGTCGAGCTTACTGCAATCCCTATGGGTTGCGAATAAAATCACTGTTTCTTCCTCCAAATGAGACCAATGAAAGCATCACGAGCGGCATCTAGTGCTTTGAGGATTGGACCCGATTTATGATTCGCAAGTGCGATCCTTTCGTTCTCATCATCTATATATCTCAGTACCTGTTCACAGGAAGCACTACCGCCGTAATGAGCTTTAATGAAATTATAAAGTTTTCCGACTTCTGCTTCTCCGCTAGGAAACTTGTTCTCTTTTAGGAACTGCTCGATACGAACGAGTGCCATGTATCTATCATTTTTCTGGGAGGCATCCTTCTTGAGAACACTATCAACAAGAACGGGCGTCAGGTTGTCTCCGTGAGCAGCACGAAGAATACGATACGTATCCTCTATCTCCTGATCTGACGGCTCCTGATGACCATTATCGAAATAGAGCCGCAACCGGACTGCCTCTCGAACTTTTGCATCGAGCGCATCCGAATCGCCGAGCTGTTCCGTGGAATCGCCCATAGAATCTCTAAGTATACCAGATTTCTTAGGAATAATCTTGACCCGTTTCCCCCACCCCCATACAGTCTGCGGGCTGATTCCCCCACTTTTTACGGGTAGCACCGCCCTTCGACAAGCTCAGGGCGACTGTCGCTCCGCGAAGTCGGGTTTACCCAAGAATCCTCTATGACCCCCGTTATCGACGACACCGATTTGGATACAGAGCTCGACCTCCGTACATACGAGCTGTGTTTGCTGTACGGCTACCCGATCCAGCAGAAGGAGGAGCAGGATCTTTTGAAGGAAGTGGAGAAGCTCTTCACCGAGGCCGGAGGAAAGCAGTTGATGCGTGATGCATGGGGTCGCCGCGGACTCGCCTACGCCATCGAAGGTCAGATGGAAGGATCGTTCGTCATCTACTACTACGAGATCGACCCGTCCAAGGTTCGTGAGATCGACCATGCTCTTTCCATCATGCCGGGAGTTCTCCGACACATGATCGTGAAGCCACCAAAGGGTTACGCGATGGTTCCGTACGCGAATCGCTTGGAAGAGTGGCTGAAGGAAAAAGAGAAACTGGAAGAAGATCGCGAGAAAAAGAAAGAGGAAGCGCTTCAGAAGCGCATCACCGAGAAGGCGATGATGAAGGCGAAGAAAGTAGAAACAGACAAGAAGGTAGAGTCCGCCGAGACGAAGAAACCAATGAAGAAAGAGGAACTCTCCACCGAGATCGAGAAACTTATCTCTGACGATAACCTTGGCCTCTAAATTTATGCCTAAACCTATGCAAAAAAAACAACGGCAGCAGCGTTCCGACCCTCGTCACAAGGAGTGCCCCTTCTGTGATAAGGGCGCAAAGTACATTGATTATAAGGACTACCCGCTCATCAAGGGGTACACCGATTACTTTGCGAATATCCGTCAGCGCTACTACACGGGCGTCTGCCTGAAGCATCAGAAGATGCTCCGGACCGCGATCGAGCGCGCACGCTTCATGGGCATGATCGCCTACAGGAAATAATTCCTAATCTTCACTGGTATCGTCATAACTTCTGCGATCTTCCTCGTGCCATAAGGGGAGTCCTTCACGGACACGGCGCGCCATTTCTTCCAATTTTTGTTCAGAGCCAGGAACAGCATCCGTAGGACGGAAGCCTGTATCTGAACGTGGTTCAAAGTCATCCCCGGGCTTTCCTTTGCTTCCAACAAATTTAAAATCAAAAACAGTGAGCGGTGTTGCGTCTGTCGATGAGGAATGCTCAGCACTCATAAATAAATAATGTACTGAATATAGTCTTAAAATCAATGACGGACGTGTAGTCAAATAATCATGTAATTGTGGGATAGATCAGCTTTTCTGTATTACAATTTTGTCATGTCCGGGCACAGCAAGTGGGCGAACATCCGTGTGCGGAAAGGCGCCCAAGATAAAAAACGCGGCAAGATCTACACGCAGCATAGTAAGCTGATTCAGCTGGCTGCCCAGCGTGGTGGCGACCCAGAGATGAACTCTGCTCTCCGCACAGCTATTGATAATGCCAAAGCAGATAACGTTCCGAACGCGAACATCGAGCGTGCGATCAAACGAGGAATAGGGGAACTCAAAGGAGATCAAATGGTGGAAATTCTCTACGCAGCCATGGCGCATGGTGGTGTTGCGGTATTGATCGAGTGTATGACGGACAATAAAAACCGCACGATTTCAAACGTCCAGTCCGCTGTCACCATGAGCGGAGGAAAGTGGACGGAAACCTCTTCCGTTCTTTTTCTGTTTGATCGTCGTGGTGTCGTCACGGCAACGGGAACCGTGAATGACGATCTCGAGCTCGCGCTGATCGATGCCGGTGCCGAGGATATCGACCGCGATGGAAACCAAGTGGTTGTGACCACACAAGCCAATCACTGGACGACCGTACGTGACGCACTCAAAAACGCAGGATTAACTGTGGAGAGTGCGGGGCTCAAGTATGTCCCGAAACAGACGGTCGCGGTGAATAATGCACATGAAGCGAAGAAGATCCTTAGCCTCGTCGATACGTTGGAAGAAGACGAAGATGTCACCGAAGTACACACCAATGCAGAGATTGATGATGCAATTGTAAAGATGCTTTGAGAAAAACTTAAGAAGCAAGATACAAAAAAACAAACAGTTTGCATCTTGTTTCTTGTATCTTAGATTTTCTTTATTCCGTTACGGTTACTTGCACACTATCCTCCGTCTGATTCCTCGCAAGATCTTCCGCAACCGCACGTAGATCGTAGATACCGGGAGGAACACCAACGGTGTAGATGAGCTCGAACGGTTCTGTTGGCTTGGTCGTGAGGAGCGTTTCACCGAGGAAGAACTGCACATACTTGAGTCCTCCATCAGGATCCGCAGCATCCACACGCATCGTGAGTTTGTCTCCGACGCTGACGGTGATAGAGCTCGTCGGCTCGAGGAAACGCACAGTCGGCACATTGCGATCCGCGCCGAAGCGGAAGCTCACGGTATCACTCGCTTCGTTGAAGTATGCATCGATCAGTTTCACGGTAAGTGTATGCGATCCTTCACTCGCGATAGAACGCGGCACACGCAGCGCACGATCGAATGGTGCTTCCGTCACCGATGCGACACGTTTGCCATCGATCTCGTAGATCACTTCGCGAACGGAGGATCCTACACCGTGGTTAATCTGTGGCTTGAACGACGGATAACTCACGGTGCCTCCGGCTTGCGGAGTGATGATCTGCACCTCCGGTCTATCGAGACGTCCGGGTGTGAGCGCGATGTCGCATTCCTGTTCCGGCGCAACCGGGAGCGGAAGAATAGAACCCGAGTGATTCTCCGAAGCGCGCCAGAGCGCCATCTGTTCCGCGACCCACGCTTGCACTCCCTCCTCCCACTGCGGCCAACGATCCGCCATGATGCTGTGCGCGACGAGGAATGACCCTTCTTCGCGTGCTTCGGCTGGACAACTATCGGACGCAAGAAGCCCCGTGAGTTTGTCTATTGTGAGTTGTGCGCACGCGGAGTCGTAGACGGACGGCGCATTTTCTTCGAGGAAGACGTCTGCGCGGCGCAGCTCCACCGGAGTACACGGACTCGCCAGCTCTCCAGAGAGAACAGAGATCTGCGGCTGCACGATGCCATCCGGAACGGAGAATTCCGTCTTCGGTTCGGTGAGTTGTCGATGAGCACTCGCCATGAATGCTTTCCAGAGCGGGCTTGCGCTGTTGAGTCCGTCCGCTTTGTCATAGAGCGCGGAACTATCTGCGTTGCCCATCCAGACTCCCGTGACCAGGTTTGGCGTGTACCCGATCACCCAGGCGTTGTCGGGTTTGCGTAACTTGCAGGTGTTCTCGTTTTCCCACTCCATGCATTTGTTACTGGTTCCCGTCTTCGCAGCGGTTTGATAGCCCGGGATCGTGAGCTGCTCGCGCCAGAATCCAGCAGGCCGAGCCTCTGGATCACTCAAGACCGAAGTAATTTGATACGCGATGCGCGGATCGAGGACGGATTGTTTCTTTGTTTGCTCATCGGCCTCAAAAAGAATATTTCCACTCTTGTCTGTTACTCTGCGGATACGCACAGCCGGAGCAGCTTCTCCCTCATCTGCGAACGTGGTGTAGGCCTGCACCATCTCGATGAGGGGCGTCTCGGCAGCACCAAGTGCCAGCGGCCATCCATATTCAAAGACTTCTCCGCGTTCCTGCGAGAGTTGTTCACGCATCGCCTCTGGCGTGGGAGCTCCCATCGCAGTCACGAGATCTAAGATCGGTTCTTCACCGCCGGCCAGGAAGAACGTCTTCGCTGCTGGAATATTGCGCGATCCTCCGAGTGCACGGCGCATGGTCATCAGTCCTTGGAATCCGCCCTCGTAGTTCTGTGGCTCGTCTTCCCCGATCTTCGTCTTCACGTCGTAGATGGGAGTTGCCGGACTGAACCCCTCTTGGAATGCCGCAGCGTACACGAATGGCTTGAAACTGGAACCTGGCTGTCTGGGCTCGAGCACCATGTCGATCTTTCCTCCGTGCGAATCATCTTCATAGTTCGTATTCCCAACGTAGGCGAGCACTTCGCGTGTCTCAGGATCCATCGCGATTAATGCAATGTTGTGAGCGCCGTAGAGATTGAGGATGTCTCCGCTCTGGCTCGCGACCAGATTTTCGGCGATCTCCTGCAACCTCCAGTCGAGTGTGGTTTCTACTTTCAATCCTCCGCGCTCGACGATTCCTTTTTCCGCAGACTCTCCAATGAGACGTTCCACTTCGTCACGCACCCACAGCACGAAGTGCGCAGCGCGGATATCTTCGCGCGAGGGTTGGAACGTGATCGTTTCTAATTCTTCGAGAGCCTGCAGTCTCTCCTGCTCCTCTATGTATCCTTGGTCTTGCATGTTGCGGAGCACTTGATCGGTGCGGCCTCCGACGTACAGAGAAACGCTGCCGGTCCCGAAGGACGTTCCGAGAAGTCCGATCGTGATGTCGTCTTGGGAAATTTGTGATGCCTTTTCGATACGACCGGCCTGGATATCCTCTAATGCTTCAGCGCTAAGCGATGTGAATCGGTGATTGCCGTAGGGACTAAAGTACGACGGTCGCTGCGGGAGAGCGGCGAGAATCGCGGATTCGGCGAGAGTGATCCCTGATGCGGATTTGCCGAAGTACGTCTGGCTCGCCTGCTCTATGCCGTAAGCGTTCTGCCCAAAGGGAATCCAGTTGAGGTAGAGCTCAAGAAGTTCCTCTTTGCTGTATCGGTTCTCCAGCTGACACCCGAGAACGAACTCTTTCAATTTTCTACTCACGAGGGAATCGTTTTTGAGGTCGAGTGCGTTACGCGCGAGCTGACGAGTAATAGTCGATCCTCCTCCGGCCTGACCGAACAGAATAATGACGCGCGCGATGGAAAGAATGTCGAGACATCCACGGTCGTAGAAACGTTCATCTTCGATCGCGATCATCGCTTCCTGCATGGAGAGCGGAATGTGCTCGATGGGAATGTACGTTCGATCTTCCTCTGCGTACAAACGGTAGAGCTCTGTTCCATTTCGATCCGTAATCACGGTACTCTGCGACGCAAGGAGACTGGCCGGGTCTTCGATGTCCGGCATCGTGATCCAGAGGAAGGCGACGTAGAGAAGTCCAATTGCAAACACTGCTGCGATCACACGTGGCAGAAAACGCTTCCACTCCGCGCGCGTCCGCGGCCAACGCTCACGGATCATCACAAAAAAACGCGTCCACCGACCCTCCGTCCGCTCTCTGCGGGGGGTGAATCTTCTCCTGGTCTCTCGCTTCCCCACCGTCCGTGTCTGGAACCCCAGATCTGTCATGAAGAGCTGGAAGTGTAAGGGCCACTCACCCGATATGCAACGTATCCGCCAGTTTAGTTCTCTTGATCTTCTGGCGATTCCTTAAGCTTTTCTCCGTCTTTCGGTAATTGGTCTTTTGGCGCCTCGATCTTCTGGGGATCCTTCGCATCCATTTGTTTTTTTATCTGATTCGCCACGGGCAATGTAACAACTACAGTTCCAACAACCAGCGCTACATATGCTGCGAATTGAGCCTTTTCCCTCTTTAAGAGCGTGAACCACGCTGGTTCATCATTGTTCTTATCTTTGGAATCGACGGACGGCTTATGGTCGAGACTCATGCGAGGACTGTATTCCAGACAAATGGCACCATCAATAGCCGACTCCTTTTGTGTAAAACAAAAGGTGAAAGGATGACAATTCTCTGCTACAAATATCGCAATGCGCATTGTGGTTCTTGTCTTAGGCCTTTTCTTGCCTTTCAGGGCATTTGCAACATCACACAGAACCATGTCCGTCGGCGACTTTTTCTTCGGAGACAAGGAGCTTCCGGAACTCTTTGCCAATGCCGTAAACACGATCCGCCTGAGCGCGATTTTTGTCTGTCTAGCCGTCTTTCTCGGAGGCGCGTTCACCTACATCATTTCCGCAGGAGCCGAAGACCGCAAGGGACTCGGTAAAAGTATGATGATTGGTGCAGTCATCGGGCTCGCCGTTGTCGTCGGAGCACAGGCAATCATGAATACAATTCTGTTCTTTGTGTACGGGTAGGAAAGCAAAGAATTATTTACATTCTCACCGCTCTCTGGGAGAAAAAGAAGATTTTCCTATGGACCCCGAGGTAGTCCGTTATAGTGAGAAGCCTATGGAACCCTCCACAGCAAGCACCTTGGCACGGTTGGAGGAAGCAGAGCGGTTGAAGATTGCCGGGCAGCACAGCGAAGCATTGGCCATCCTGGAAGAACTCCTCGTCGAGGACCCCACAAACATAGCTGCATTGGAGGAGGTCGCAGATAATGAATTGAGTCTTGGCCGATACGATCGCTCCGAGCGCGCAGCAACACAGGCAATCGATCTCGACAAAAATAGTTACACAGGGCTCTACATCTTGGGCTTCTTACATTCGCAGCAAGAAGAGTGGGCGAAGGCGATCGGGTTACTGCGAAAAGCGAACGCACTGAAGGCGAACAATCCAGAAATTTTACGGTGCCTCGGATGGGCACTCTTCAACGCTGGTGAACGCGCACAGGGAATCGTCACACTCGAACGCTCACTCAATCTCGAGAGTGATAATCCGCTTACGCTCTGCGATCTGGGTGTGACACACCTGCAAGTACGTAACTTCACGAAGGCCAAAGCACTCTTCGCGCGCGCCCTGGAACTGGATCCGAGTAATCAGCGTGCCCGGGAGTGTGTGGAGGCGGTGAAGAGGTTGGAGCATGTGGTGAGAGGGAAGTAATTAAAAGAAGAGCGGTGAGGATTTCGAGGGAATAGAGGATTTCGACGATAACGAGGATCCTCGAAATCCTCGATTGCTTCTATTCCCTCGAAATCATTCTGTTTCCTCCATAACAATAATCGCACCGCCGCATGCTATACTCTCCCCCATGCACCAGGACACTGTGCTCCTTTGGAGGCGTGGCATTGCACGGGGATTTGTAACTGCACGTCGTGAACGGCGGTGGCTTGCGGCATTTGGCGCGCTCCTTGGTGTACTTCTTGTGCTGCAATTAGAGATCTTTGATCTCATCAAAATGCAGACGATCTTCTCCTCTCTGCGTGAACAAACGGATCTGCGTCTAGAGATCAAAACGACAGCAACGGATGGGGAGATTCAGGAGTTCTACGCAGAGCTGCAGCATCTGCCGATTGTGGCGAATACCAGTTACATCACGAAGGAACAAGCACTCGAGAGTGCGAGACAAGATAACCCCGATCTCGTCGCCTTCCTCGATCAGTTCGGTCTGGAAAATCCCTTCGCCGATACCATCGGCGTCACCCTCAGCGCGCTCGAAGATTACGATCGACTGGTGACATTCCTCGAGGAGACCCGTTGGCACAATGTCGTAGACCCGGCGTTCCTATCGAACGCGACGAACCAAGAGAGACAAGTGCAAGAGCTCCTCTCGGTGGCACGAGCGGAGAGCATGTTCTCCACCGTGCTCCTCGCACTTTCTCTCGCAGCTCTCATCTTCATCATCACGGAGCTCGTGCGACGGCGCGCGCGCGATCGCTCGGATGAAATCTTGATCGAAGAACTCGTGGGTACACACCCCTTAAGTATTTTTCTTCCGTTTGCGACCGAAGCGACGCTGCTCCTCTGGATCTCCATCGTTGTGAGCGCATCAGTGCTCATTATTCTACTCATGCTTCTTCCGGCATTTCTTCCAGCATTCAGCAGCACAGGATTCCTGTCTGCATTCGGAGAAAATTTGTCGGAGAACACGAAGGGCTCACTTCCTCTCTTCTTCCTTCTCGAGCTTCTCCTCGCGCCACTCGTCGCCGCTGCAGGCGCATGGTGGGGAATCGCACCACACATTCAGTCGCACACGGTTTCGCTCCACTCCGCTTAAGCCCCATGCCACAGAGAGCTCAGTACGACGCCATCATTCTCCGCGCGTATGACGTGGGAGAAGCTGATCGTTTTCTGCTCCTCCTCACGCGCGAGCGGGGACTCCTGACTGCGCGTGCGCGGGCCGTGCGAAAACTGAAGAGTCGACTCGGCGGTCACCTGCTCCCCTACCACCGAGTGTCGGTGGAACTCACGGAAGTTTCCTCGGGTTTCCTCGTCACGGGTGCGTTACGCCGCCAAGGAGAGAACATGGCTCTTTCGGCTTTTCTCAGGGCTGAACAGTGCGTCGAGTTCCTGCTTTCCGTCCTCCATGAAGACGAACCGCTCCCGGAAATCTTCGACCTCACGGCGCTCTTCCTCGAGCGCTCCACTCGAGAGGAAGAAGACTCACACATCCCCTTCACTCTTCGACTTCTTTCGCTCCTCGGCATCCTGCCGCCGGCACATTCACATGAACACTTCGGTCCACTCTCGGAAATAGAGCGCAACTATGTCGATCAGTGTGCGAGCGGCCACAAACCCATGATCGATCTCTCCGCGGGAACACAGCGCAAAGTACTCGCAGTGTGCGAGACCATCATCTCGGAACAGGGAATGAGGAAGTTAAAAGCAAAGGCCATCGTGGCTGCTGTCCGTTAGACTTGGAAAAGATTTCGAGGGAATAGAGGATCCTCGAAATCCTTGATTGCTTCGATTCCCTCGAAATCCTCACTAGTCATCCTTCGACATCTCCAAGCGGCTCGATCGGCCCCTGCACCTCGGCCGGCTCTCCTTCGATTCCGATTTGGATGTAGCGCGGGCGCGCTTCGTACGCGGAGTAGTACGACTCAACCACTTCTTCAGAATCTTTTTCGACAACGCGATACCATGCAGCACGCAGACCTGGAACGCGTTCACCGACTTTGCGTTCCGTCCCCGGTGGGATCTCCGTCGTGTATTCCGTGCGATCCGGTGGTGGTTCGACATGTCCCCATGTGTACGGCCCGATAATTTCTGATTCACGTTCATCACGTGTGCCGTAGTAGATGAAGTACGCATCATCACCATCGACGTGCGTTTGGATGAGCAGCGCAGACGGACCGTCATTCGTGAAGAGCATGTCGGTATTCGGGGGATAGATGGTCGCATCAGTCCCCTGTGGAGCGTAGTAGCGAACGGCATAACTGTGATTGCGCCGCGTATCGATGGGGAAACCCGCTTCCCATACTCCGCGGTAGGCGGTTGTCGAAACCTGACAGAGACCACCACCGTAATCGGGAAGGGTTTTCTCGCCCAGAATGACGAGTTCTCGCCGGTATCCGGTTGATTGATTCACGGGGCCGAGCACCTCGTTAAACGAGAAGGTGTCCCCCTGCGGAATCACGTGGCCGTTAAATTTGGAGAGCCCAACCGCGATATTGTGACGACGAGCGTCAGGGGAACCGGTGAAGCTGGATTCGCCAACGGTGACGACTTGTTGAATTCCCATCCTCCGTAATTCGTTATCACGCACCGTGATCGACGGTTGAGTTTCGATAATGGGGAGAACAACATCGCTAATATCTCGCTCAAGCGCTGCAATCGTGAGTTCCGTCGCCGTAGCAATATCGACCGCACGACCAGAGAGCCCGATGCCATCGAAGAGGACCACTCCTGTTGAGGTGCGATCGATCGTGACAGACCCCGCAGGGCGATCGAGCTGAGACGCGATATCTTTCTGAATCGTTGCACCAATCGCGGCTCTGTCCCACGAAGAAACTATTTGTCGCACAAACCCTGGGGGAATTTTTGCTGGAACATCTCCGTCTGTTCGTAACTCACTCGGCGGACGAATGGGGTGACCCTCGTAGAACCATTTCTCCTCCGTCCCCTGCCACTCAGGGTGACGCGTCACGGAAATCGTGAAGAGATGATGATCGTGGCGGTAAAGAAGAGAGGCGGGAGCGGCGGAGGCTACTTCGGAGGAAAGGAAGAAAGACCCAAGAAACAAGAAACAAGAAAAAAATGAAATGCTCCACGCGTTCTGCGTTGTATCTTGTTTCTTGTTTCTTGAAATTTTTACCTCAAGGTTTTTCATAATGTGGTGACGGATGTTCATCGAGTGCCTTATTCACGAGCGCATCCGCGTGGTGATTGTCTTCTCTCGGCACATGCACAAATTCGCAAGCGGGAAATTCTTTCGTGAGTTCTTTGATCTCATCGAAGAACGGCTTGAGTGCCTCCATCTTCACGCGGTACTCGCCATTCAGCTGACGAACGACCAATTCGGAATCCAGGTGACAAATCAACCGATTGGGTCGGTAGCGGCGCGCGAGCTTGAGCCCTTCGATGAGCGCCCGATACTCAGCAACGTTATTCGTCCCGACCCCGATCCGTTCGTAGTGCTCGCGTAATACCTTTCCTTCCACGGGATCGAGAAGCACGCAGGCAATAGCCGCTTGGCCAGGGTTCCCGCGCGATCCGCCATCAGTAAAGAGATGAATCGTTCCACCGATTGCATCGATTCCCCCATCCTCTTCTTTCTGATCCAGCGCATCCTGAATGAGCTCCGTCACAAATTTCTCGCGATCAGCTGCATCAGGAAAAAGCTGTTTCAATGTGCGCTCGAGAGAGACGGGAAGGCGAATCATATGATCAGTGTACTAGTTCTTGAGCTTCTTAGCTTGTTAGCAGGTAGGAATGACGCAGAAAGAATATGACGCTGACATCGCAAATCCTAAAAAAGCTAAGTAGCTAACTAGCTAACAATCACATTCTCCTCCTCCACATCCACATTTTGCTCCAGGTAGATCTAATTTAAATCTCCCATCGCGGAAATCGATCGTGGAACCACCAATGTGGTGCAGTGTCGGAAGAGACGCAAAAAGACGGGTCTCTGGCTTCTCTGCGTGAGAGAAGACTTTGTCTCCCTTCTCTGGTGCTGCACGAAATTCCATACAAAAAGATCCTGCGTCGTCTAGAAGGACAGCGAGTCCATCTCCTTTACGACCTTCGCTCTCCGCGATCGCGGCAATCTGCTCAGCAGCAATCAATGTCAGGTGGAGTTCCTCTGGTCGCTCGGGAGAATCTTTCACCGCAGAGTTGAGGTCTTCAATCAATTCGTCAGTCACCTCGTCGGTGAATCCGTGCATCGCGCATCCCTCTTCGAGTGTTTCCATCCCTCCGACAGCGCACGACGCGCAGTGAATTCCGTATCCCTGGAGAACCGAAACGCACTCCGGAAAAAGCGTCACAATATCGTGCACACGCATCTCCCGTGTCACCAGGTTTGATTCACCTTTTGCTGGCGTCTTTGTGCTCGCTCCCATATCGTGATGCTACCGTTCGCCTCGGTGGAGGCTCAATGTTTTTCTGCGGCAAATCTCCATGAATAAGTCATTTCGCATCGGCACGATGGTCCTCCTTCCTCTGGTTACCCTGTTTCTAGGGTGGCAGATAGGGGCGACGTACGAACAGGCAAGATTGCACGATATTTCCGAGCAGCTGGAGATCCTCTACGGCGGTGGTGAGGTAGATGGCGAGATACTTTCGAACCCAGAAGAAGAAGTGGATCTGTCTCTGCTCTGGGGGGTGTGGAGACTGCTCATCAAGCACTACATCGAACCAACGAATCTTCAAGCACAGGAGATGGTCTTTGGCGCGGTCACCGGACTGGTGAACGCAATTGGTGATCCGTATACCGTTTTCATGACACCGCAGGAAAATACCGAGTTTCATCAATCACTCGAGGGAACACTCGAAGGAATCGGTGCCGAGCTCACGATGCGCGATAACCAAGTGCTCGTCGTGGCGCCACTCAAAGGATCGCCAGCAGCAAGTGCCGGTCTTCTTCCCGAGGATGTCATCCTCACAGTTGATGGTGTCGATGTGACCGAGGAATCTCTCGCACAAGTCGTGCAGAGAATTCGTGGGCCCAAAGGAACCACAGTGAAGATCACAGTGTTTAGACCAGAATCCAACGAGCAGAAATCTTTTGAGATCGTTCGTCAGAGCATTCACGTTCCGAGCGTGGAGTGGCGCGTGACCGAAACCGAGAGCGGGTCGGTTGGGGTGATCGAGATGAATCAATTTGGAGACGAGACCGTGCCTGAGATTGCAGAAGCGCTAAATGAACTGCGCAGCGAAGACCTTGCCGGACTCGTGCTCGATATCCGCTTCAACGGCGGCGGATACCTGGAAGGCGCGGTCGATATCGCGTCCATGTTCCTCACGGACGGTAAGGTCGTTTCTGTCGAACGCCGCGATGGAGACCCGGTGAACCACTACGTCTCGGGCCGCCCAACCGATCCAGAGATCCCGATGGTTGTGCTCATCAATAAGGGCTCGGCAAGCGCATCGGAGATCTTGGCTGGAGCTCTCCAGGATCATCATCGCGCCGCAATCGTCGGTATTCAGAGCTTTGGGAAAGGAACCGTGCAGGAGGTCTTCGAACTTCCGGGAAGCGCGAGCATCCGCATCACCACGGCGAAATGGCTGACGCCTTCGGGACGAGATATTGGAGCAGAAGGCATCGTTCCGGATATCACCGTGGACCGCACACAAGAAGATCTGAATGCGGGGCGCGATCCGCAGATGGACACCGCAATAGAGTGGCTCTTCAGCGGAGAGGATGTAGGAGCTGAATAAATTAGTCAGCCAAGCGAACGAGTCCCACCGCATCCGCCGTCATACGCGTGCGGCCAGGTTCATCGACGAGCACACGTATCTGCTCTCCTGTTCCAATGGTCACCCGGTCGAGCACATTCCACGACGTTCCTTGAAAAGTGATGTCGATCGGTCCGAAGCGTTGATCGACCCGTGCGCCACCGATCTTCCCCCCACTTAAGAAAATCTGATACGGAACGTCGTAGTCGAGGAAAGAGTACGGTACCCAGGTCGCAATGACGTCGTACGTTCCAGCGGGGACATCGACAAAGAACCACTCCGTGGAAATATCGTATCTCGTCGGCTGATGGAAACGATAATCCGCACCATAGCCCGCTTCATTCATCACCGACCATCGGGCTCCACGAATATGAAAATCAGGATCACCATCATCGACGATGATCACTGCGGTGTCTTGATCGAGAACACTCCCCTCTTGGTTTTTAAATTCCGAGAGTACAGCGACACCCATGACGCCTATAAGCACGACAATGGGAATGAGAATGGTTTGAAAACCGCTGCGAGCCATGGAAGGAGTATACAGCAAAAAAGCTCCTCCCAAGCGAGCAGTGCTTCTTAGTAGTTGAAGAGCTCGTCTTCCTCGAAGAATCTTTCGATTTCTACCTTTGCGGCGTCTGCGCCGTCGGACGCGTGCGCGACGTTCACCATCTTGCTCTTGCCTGGTTCCTTGCTGCCGAACTCCGCGCGGAGTGTGCCAGGTGCAGCCTGCAAACAATCGGTGACGCCGAGCATATCACGCATGCGATTCACGACGTCATCACCCTCGATCACCATCGCGATGACCGGATTGGACTGCATGAACTTTTCCACC
>JAGVCI010000067.1 GCA_020059985.1 Candidatus Peribacterales bacterium
CTGGGTGTACCGTCACTTCCCACTTTCGAGCATCCATCCGAACGCACAGAAAGCTGCAGAAGCCAGCGAGTGTGTCGCAGAGCAGGGCGGCAACGACGCTTTCTGGGAATTCGCCGACATGATGTTTGAAAGCGGTCTCGGTCGCGATAACTACATCGCCTACGCCGAAGACCTCGGTCTCAACGTCGCCACATTCACCGACTGTTTCGACAGTGGAAAATTTGCGCAGAAGGTCGCCGATGACCTCGCCGACGGAAGTGCAGCGGGGGTCCGCGGCACCCCAGGCAGCGTGATTGTCGATCACGAAACGGGAGAGACTCGTATCGTTTCCGGTGCGCTCCCGATGTCCAGTTTCCAGTCGATCATCGATACGCTCAAAAACAGCTAAGCAGTTTCTTCTCCTCTCCGCAGCCGGGGGTAACCCCTCCGGTTGCGGTTTAGGGATGCTTGATTCATCATTGGATGGCGATACACGGTGACCTGCTTTTGAGGTATACTACCGCTCCTGTTCTCCCCCCTTCACTCATGAAATTCCTCTCCCTGCCTCTCCTCGCTCTTCTCCTTCTTGTGAGTGCCTGCACTCCGGAAGCAGAGCCGATCGTTCCTGTCGAAGATGAAACTGTCGAAACCGACACGTCAGAAGAAACACCTATTCGCGAAACGAAGAATGTTCGCTACGAAGGAATGGTGAAACCCGCGGGGATCAGTATCTACATGGAAGGCACACACCGTCTGCAACTCCCGGATGATAAATTCATCCTGCTCGAGAGCACCGCGGTGGACCTGAATGGGTACGTGAACGAGGAAGTGGTCATCGTCGGAGCGCTTCGCCCGACGGTCGAAGCCGGCGGCATGATCATGCGTGTCGAGACGATTGCCCTCAAAGAAGAGCCTGCGGAAGAAGAGGAAGAGACGCTAACCGAAGAGGAAGAGGAAACGCCAACAGAAGAAGAGACTCCAACGGAGGAAGAAGAGGAAGAGACGCCGGCAACGGATACAGACAGCGACGTGAGCGAAGAGGAGCGTGAGGAAGCGATGGATCTCTCCCCTGAGGTTCGCGCACGCACCCAAGTGATGGCATCGCACGATCTCTCGACCCCGAGCGAGTGGACGCAGCAGTACTGCACCGGACACATTGGCTTCTGTATGCCGGTTCAGCGCAACTGGTGGTTCCGCTCGTTCGGAACAACTTCGTCGTACCTCTGGCACGTCGAGATGAGCTCGGAGGAAATGGTGAACCTCTTCGATGGTCCTATCCGCGTGAACTTGGTCTCCGGAACAGTCGCGAGCAAGCAGGCAACTGATGGCCAGATCCGCGTACAAGGTGGTCAGGCAATCGGATTCCGCACCTGGACAGAGAACCGTCACTTCGAGGTCGTCGCTCCGGAAGAACTGGAAGATGCGGTCGCCTTCATCACGGCGAATATCACTCCCTATAGCGAGGAAGAGTAATTTCTCCTATGCCACACTTCTCTTACACAGCGAAAACCATCGATGGAAAAACGACGAGTGGATCCATCGAAGCGGTGAGCCTGCAGGCAGCGCGTAGCGCACTGCAGTCGATGAAACTACTGCCGGAGCACATCGAAGAGAAGAAAACCGCAGACGATGTCATCGACTGGTCGTTTGAAAAAAATGAAAACCCTGCAGTTGCCCCGAAGAAGGGTGCAACTGCTGCAGCATCTGCGCCGCGCACCTACTTTCCTATCGTCGATACTCTCCGTCTCTACGTCGGATGGGTGCTCGCTGGGTACGTGCTCGCGCTTCTTCTGGGTGCATACCAGCTAACAAAACCGCTGCCATTCGAGATTCCGTTTGTTCTCTCGTTTTTGTACTCACCACTCATTCTACAGCTCACCCTCGCAGGATTCCTCTTTCTTCTCTTTTCAACCGTGCATCGCTTCCTCGGTGGCGGTCTCTGGAGAGGAACCGTGCTGACGGTACTCGCTGTTGCGGCGCTGTATGTGTACAGAATCAATATCGTGTGAAAATTACAAATAACAAAATGCAAATTACAAATGATTAACAAGCACGCTTGTTATTTGTAATTTGCTATTTGTAATTTCTTTAGAGTCCTAACTGTTTGCGGATCTCATCTGCTTTCTGCTGCTCTTCGCTGCGCGCACTCTGCTGCACCGTGATCGACTGGAGATCTCTCCAATCTTCGGCGTGTTTCTGCTCCAGTTTCATCAGTTGTAGAAGATGTTTGGGGCTGAGTTCCGAGAACTTGCGTCTCTCTTCTTCGAGAATTTTCTGTAGCTCATCAATTTGGAATTGACTGAGTTTGGGGATCGCCTGGATGATGCGCCACTTCTCATCACGTGTGAGGGAAATACTTCCGCGCAGAAGCGTGAAGAAGCGCTGCTCGTCGAACTGTGTTTCCGGGTGATCCGGAGCAACAATATTGTCGTTATTGAGAGCTGCAGTCAGCGACCCAAAGCGGTAATTCTTCACTTCACCAAGCACACGAATATCCTCGTCGTCGTAGCCCATCTCCTTTGTGGCGACCGTTCCAGGAGGTGGAGGCGGCGGACCCGTGTCTTGCGGCGGTGGCGGAGGTCCTCCTCCTCCTTGGTCACCCTGCTGACCTCCAGCGCCTGGCGGCGGTGGCGGCGGAGACGCGAAAACCTGTGTTGGATCGAGACCACCAGCCGGGACATTGTCCCCCGGACGTGGCGGCGTCACTCCTCCTGCCTGCGATTGTTGTGCTTGATCGGCCATAACGTACAAATCCAGTGACGCAGTCTAGCAGCAACAAAACGCAAAACAACTGAAATTGGACCAATCAGGCAGCCCGACCGCGGGATGCGAGCAGATCCTCCGCTCTCCCGCGAACACCGATCAGAAACATTTCAATATCTTCTGAATCCCCTCGAAGGTTGAAATAGTCGAGCTCCGGGCCGCTCGCTAGACGGAGATCATTCGGAATTTCCTTCTGATTGACCTGAAGGACAACGCCGACAAAGGGATCGTAGATGGGGAGAAGATTGACCATGAAAGAGAGGCGGATTGTAGGCTTGGGTTTTGGGGGGTCAAGCGGTTTTCGCCGACATTCCGAGTGACCGCTCTGCAGCGCGTCTCGCACGCACAATGAGCTCTGGATTGAGGAGAGATGTGAGACTCACCTCGGGAATGCCACTCTGGCGAAGTCCGAAGAGTTCTCCCGGTCCACGGATTTTCAGATCGATCTCTGCGAGCACAAATCCCGAATCATGTTTCTCCATCGCTTTGAGGCGAACCGAGCGCGCTTGTTCCGGTGTTGTCGTGAAGAGGTAGCAGTAACTCTTCTCATCACTACGTCCGACACGTCCGCGGAACTGGTGGAGCTGCGCGAGGCCAAAACGTTCTGCTCCTTCGATGACAATAATTGTTGCGTTCGGCACGTCGATCCCGACTTCGATGACCGCAGTCGACACCAAAATATCAAACTCCTTTTCTTTGAAACGCCGCATGATGTCGTCTTTCTCTTGAGCGGACATCTGTCCATGAAGCGCCGCGATGCGACGACGCGAGAAACTTTCCTTCAATCTCTCTGTCTCTTGCTGCACGTTTTTGATCTCGTTCATATCCTCATGCTCCGATTCGCGGATGAGCGGACAGATGACGAAGATCTGCCTTCCTTGGTCGATTTGCACATCAATGAAGCGCTCGACGACTAGTCTATCTTTCGGCGGAACGACCTTGGTTTCGATCTTCTGACGGTTCCCTGGTTTCTCAAGAAGCACCGAAAGATCGTGATGACCGTACGCGGTAAGCGCGAGCGTGCGTGGGATCGGCGTCGCCGTCATCGCGAGGAAATGTGGAGTGCCTTTTTCCTTTAGTTGCATGCGCTGCGAGACACCGAAACGATGTTGCTCGTCGACAATGACGAAGAGCAGATTTTTGAACTGCACCGTCTCGGTGATGAGTGCGTGTGTCCCGATGACAAGATCGATCGTTCCATTTTGTAATGATTGTTTGATCGCGAGTGCTTCTTTCGGTGGAAGTGAACCAGTGAGAAGAGCGACCGTGGGAAGACGCACGGACCAATTGATTTCCCCCGCTTTGCGTTTCGCTTCGATGAATGAGTGGAAATGAATGAGGAGTCGCGTGATGTTCTGCGCGTGTTGCTTCGCGAGAACTTCCGTCGGAACCATGAGCGCGGATTGTCCGCCGTGTTTGAGCACATGTGCAATGACCGCAGTCGCTACCAACGTCTTCCCTGATCCGACGTCTCCTTCGAGAAGTCTCGACATCGGTTGATCTTTCTCCATATCGCGAAGGATCTCGTAGATCGCAATTCGCTGGCTATCGGTGGGCGTGAACTTGAGCGATTGGAAGAACGTGCGGATCAGCTCTACATCCATAGGGATTTTCAGCTTGTCGCTGCGCTCTCCCTGCCATTCTTGTTTTTCGGTGAGCACGTTCTTCTGGAGCAAAAACATCCGTTCAAACGCGAAACGCTCCTGTGCTTTTAAGACCTGTTCGGGATCATCTGGGAAGTGCATCGCGCGGAGCGCTGCAGGGCGTGGAAGGAGTTCCTCTTCTTTCACAATGTCCTCTGGCAGATTCTCGTCGATCCGATCAATCATCTTCTCCACGAGCACTATTTTCTCCCGCAACCACTTGCTCGTGATCTTCTCGTGCTGTGGATAGATGGCGACCAGTCGCCCCGCGTGCACGAGCGGACGTTTTCCTTCTTTCTCGAAGATTGGACTCTGGAACTGCAACTTGTATCCATTCTCGACAATTTTCCCCGTGAGCACGACGTCATCGCCGTCCGCGAGCATCCGCTTGATGTGCGGCTGATTGAACCAGAGAACTTCTATGGACTCCCCTTCTCGGTCGGTAAATGTCGCTGTCACCAATTTTTTCCCACGTTTCGTGCGGATGAGACGAATGTCCTCCACCGTTCCGCTGATCGTGACCTTCGTATCGAGCGGTGCAGAGCCGACCGTCTGCATGGTACTCAGGTCTTCATGTGTGCGCGGGAGATAGAGGAGCAAATCTTCCACAGTACGAATGCCCAGACCCGCGAGCGCCTCAAGGTACTCCGTCGTCGTTTTTAAGTTCGCCGTCGTGAGCGTCGTACGCGGTTCCACGAGAGAAGTATATTGCTTCCTTCTGCTTTCCAGAACAGAATGACTCCATGCGAACCCGTGTCATCGCCGCTTTCTCTCTTGGTCTGCTCGTGGCACCGACTTTTGCGCTTGCCTATACGCCGGATCAGTTCACATCTCCGGAAAGTATTTATCATGAAACACCCGAAACCGAGCCGGATTTGGTCCTCAAAAATGAGTGCCGCAGGACGCTCGGGATTGGCGATCGAAAGTTGACTGTCGGTTCGGAGCTCGCACTATTGCGTCGTTGTGTGCTGGATATCAAACAGGCACAGAAGAGCGCCGATCTCCAGACGAAGCGCGCAGATCGCTTGGGACGCAAGCAAGACCTCGTCGGAGCGAGGCTTCAGAAGCTGAAAACAGGACTTGAGGATTATCAGAAATCCGTGATCAAAAAGCGTCGCACAGCTGCGACAGTAGTACGTCCCTCGCTCACACGGAAGCGTGGTGCCATCGAAGAGTTCAAATCTCTGCGTGCTGAACGTCGCAAGAGCATCCAATCAACGGAAAACATGATTAGAAACGATCAAGCTGCACGTGCGAAAGCCCTGAAAGATGCACGGGCGCTCTGCAGGGACACAGTGGGACAAGAGCAGTTCGACTGCGTGCGAGACCGGTTCCAGGAGATCTTCGGAGACGCACCGTAAAGTATTTACGCGGTGATTTTCACCTTGGATTGCGGAATGGTGTCTCTCGGGTCGAGATCGTACTGTCCATCCACCGAGAGTAACCACGGTGGGTTTTGGTCAAAATCGTGTTTCGTACGTTTGGGAAGGACACAGAAATCGGCGAGGTGGCGACGGACTTCATGCAACGCATCACGCACAAGCTCCGGGGAAGAATGAGAAACCGTGCGAAGATGAAGATCTGTAGCATAATTATTTTTATACTTGGGATACGCTTCATCCCAGCAAAGTCTCTCCATTTTACTGATGACATAATCGATCGCTCGCAGCATGGGGATGAGCAATTCTGCCTGCTGCGAGTCGGATACTTTGTTCTCATTGACTCGGTGAAGAGCACGCCCTACACGAAGCTTGTGAAGATCAACAATTGGAAGCTTTTCTCTGTTTGCGATCGACGGATCCAGGTCGTACCCGGAGGCAGCATCCAAACCATTCACAGGTGAAATAGAAAGCAGTCCCGCAATTTTGTTTCGTGCGCCAATGAGCGATGTATACATTTCCCATGTTTCTTTGTCCGGACCCTGGTAATTGGGTTCTCTCATCGCCGCATCTACCGCCATCATATTACGATGCTTAGGGAGCTCCCTTTTAAACATAAATTGCTCTGCGTTCTTCCGCACTGCATCGAGCGTCACAACGGACGGAAGATAATGGCGTTCCGTTTTCCACTGTTCTATGGGCATAGCACAGGATGATAAAACTCCTACAAGTGATGTCAATTTTGTTGGTCGGGGCGGCGGGACTTGAACTCGCGGCCTCCTGCTCCCAAAGCAGGCGCTCTAGCCAACTGAGCTACGCCCCGATGGGCGCATTGTAAACGAGGACATCGAAGAAAGAAACAAGGGAATCATTCTTCCGCTGCTGGGACCACAATATCGAACTTGAGCTCCTTCTTTAGCCTTCTTCCTGGAAGGGCGAGTTCTATGTAATCCGGGCGATCATCCCCTTTCTGCAGGGACTTATCGAAATAACAGTTCGTGTGTTGATCATTTCCGCCCGTCCCGCGAATGAACACCGGTTCTCCGTTTTTATACCCATACACGCTCATCGTGCGGTGCACAGGAAATGTCATCGGTGGTGCTCCCTCGAGCCCATCGTGTAGGAAGCACGGTCCGTTATGATAGTAGAAATCCTCATTTTCCGATTCTCTACTCCCCGAACCCGTCGGTTTCCATCCCTTGTAGTGAAACGTAAAATTATGAGTGCGAATCTCACATGGCGTGTCGAGGTCAGCGAGTCGCGTCCTCTCCATAATCGCAACATCGACAAGCACATGGAGTCGGAGACAAATCGGTTCTGTTTTTTTCACATCGTTTACGATGATGATTGTTCCGTCGCCACAACTTCCTCTTTTCCAACGATCGGAGAGCCGCGAGGTAAACATTTTTCCGTCTGGCTTTTCTGCGGAGAAATCTTCAATCTGCCAGAGGAGTGTTCTCATTTGCTGCTGCGTGAAGAAATGTACTTGAAGATGAGCATTGTCTTTGTACTGTGCTCTCTCCGCTCGAGCACTGATAAACTTGTCTATACTCACTCCTTCTTGATTCCCAGAAATTTCGTGAGAAACACGAAGAGTACCCGAATAACTCTGATTAATCGTCGCCGCCCCTCTCATGCTCTTCCGGATAATTTCAATCACCTCGAGGTGCAGTTTTCCATCGAGGTTTTCGGTGATCGGAAACCCAGCTACGCACTCCGAGAAATTGCGCATCTCGATCGGTTCACCACTCTGCGCTCCAAGCGCCTCTATGGCATCTCGAACAGTTGGCGGCGAAACGCGGTTCCAACTGCTCGGAGCAACGAATCGGAACCCCTCGACGCAATCAGCAATTTCAAAATTATCGAGGAGTTGCTTCACACGCCACTGCACATCGGTATCCGCCGACTTCCCGTTTTCGCGAATAAAATCTTGGTAGGGTTTACCGATTTTCTGTAGTTCAGCATGTGCCCGCTCGCGAGTCACGAAATCATTGTCATCAAGTTCGCTGAGAAGATGAAGAATGCGAGCGCGCACTTCCTCCAGTTCTCCATCGACAATTTTTTCTGTCGCTCTGCGCTCTGGGTGTTCTGCGGGGAGACCCTGTTCTCCAAATAGCA
>JAGVCI010000001.1 GCA_020059985.1 Candidatus Peribacterales bacterium
GCGTGAGAAAGTCGATCCGCTTTCCATCGCGCGCAAGTACACGGAGCAGTACCTGGAGGACGAGAAGAAGCTCAACATGCTCGAACCGTTCGCACGACCGCGCGCCACGGAAACGATCACGGAGATGATCGCGATCATTCAGACGCTCGTCGAGCGCGGACACGCGTACGAAACGGATGACGGCGTGTATTTTTCCGTCGAGACGTTTTCGGCTTACGGAAGCCTCTCCGGCAACACGCTGGCAAACTTGAACGCCGGCTCACGCATCGAAGTGGATGAGAAGAAAAAACATCCCGCGGACTTCGCGCTCTGGAAGAAAACGGTGGGGGAGAACGCGCACCATATTCTCAAGTGGCCGTCGCCGTGGGGCGAAGGATTTCCGGGATGGCATATCGAGTGCTCCGCGATGTCGCGGAAGTTCCTCGGCGAACAGCTCGACATCCACACGGGCGGCGAAGACAACATCTTCCCCCACCACGAATGCGAGATTGCACAGAGTGAGTGTTCGGGTCCAACACCTTTCGCACGCTTCTGGCTCCATAAGAGAAGGATCGATCTCGGTGACGCGAAGATGTCAAAGAGTCTTGGCAATATCCTCACGCTGCCCGATCTAGAAGCAAAGAATTATTCACCTCTCGATCTTCGGTACTATCTTCTATCGGTCCATTATCGTACGAATCTGAAGTTTACGTGGAAGGGAATGGACGATGCCAAGAAGGCGCGGCATAAGATCGTGGAGTGGTTTGAGGAGGTGGAACGTGATGCGCAGGAGAATCCCGTGGCGCAGAAAAAAGACACGAACAAAGCGGGGCAGGGGATTGATGCGGAGGCGGCGAAGACGGCGGCGGAATCATTTAAGAACGCCATGAATGGAGATCTTAATACTCCTGCAGCCTTAGCGGAAATCTTCGACTTGATGTCTTCTTATCGGCGTGAGAAACCATGTGCGAAAAAAGAAATGAATGAGTATGTGAAGTTTGTCGCGATCGCACGTCGCACGTTCGGATGTTTCGAACGCGATCACCGTGATGATGCGTTGCCATCGGAGATCCGGTCATTGGTGGATCAACGGGACGTCGCGCGTGCGAGTAAAGACTTCGCGACATCCGACAAACTGAGAAATGAGTTATATGGCCTCGGATACGATGTTAAAGATACTTCACAGGGTCAGGAGGTCCGGAAGCGTCTCTGAAAAAATGCAAAAATGAGAACCACAATTCAGCCTATATATTGAAAATTATAATAGTATTGTCTAATTTAGTAATAAAATTGCGGTAAAAGTACAGTTTTGTATACATTAAGTATACAACAAGAGACCGCGACATACTGTCAGAGAAGGATGGTCAGATATTCGCAACCGTTTTTGCAATCTCATCGAAAGAGGCCCCATGGCCTGTTTTGCCTTGGTTATTCTTATAAGAATGCCGAAATGGAGCTCATTAACAGGTACATAACGCATGTTTGCCAAAAGACTTCATCGTAACGGAACGCTCCCTGGGGCGTTTCCTGCTCTGCCACACCTCGGTCCCAGCGCTTGATCCTCTTCGAACCTATTCGGTAGGATCCCGCTGATCCGCTCTGGGAAAAGAGAGCGTGGTCGCTCTGAAGATCTTTGAAAATTCGGCACTTGCCCCCGTCACACGGGGACAAGCTTCTCACATCCCGCATTTTTACTGTGGGGTCGTGCTCATGGTCGTATGTGAAGGTGGTTTGGTTTCGTGCCTCATCGGGTACGCACATCATGTCGTGCTTATATATAAGGTATCTACCTTGCGTGATCTCTTTATAGTTAAGGAGACGAGCGCGAGTCCCTTTGGATCTCGCTCTCTAACCGTCAAAGACGCAAGCCCGTGGACAACCTCACCCGCATACATCTTTTCCGATCAACCTCAATCGGCATCGCTTCCTACGAAGGTGACGCCGCGTTGAAACACAGCAACCAATTCTCCCTATTTTATTTTCCTTATTCCTTCCCTTATGGACATTTCTCGCTTTAAGAGAGTCCTCGCAGGGATGTCGGTCGTCGCGATGTCGGTCACGCAGATTGCGCCCGCTTTCGCAGCTTATTCCGATGTCGCTGCAGGTGTCTGGTACGAGGAGGCTGTCACCCAGTTCTTGGATGACGGACTTCTCGACGAGAGTCAACCGCGCTTCCGCGGAGCCGATCTGGCCAACCGTGCGGAGTTCGTGAAGCTCCTCGTCATGATGAACGGAGGTCTTCTTTCCACGCCTCCGGCAGTTCCAAGTTTCGATGACGTCAAAGCGTCTGCTTGGTACTACGCATACATGGAAGAGGCCGGCAAAGAAGGCTGGGTGAAAGGCGATGGCAATTGCTACGGCAGCCATCCCTGCAACGCCCGCCCTGCTGCGAACATCAATCGCGCAGAAGCAGCCGCCCTCATCGTCCGCGCTTTCGCTTTGGAAGCGTCGGGTGATGCTCCCCAGTTCGTCGATAACCCGTCGGGCCAGTGGTACACCGAGGCGATCCAGACCGCCGCGGATCATTGCGTTCTCCAGGGTGACGACAGCACGCAGCGTGTTCGTCCGTCGGACAACATGAACCGTGCGGAAATGGTAGTCATGCTCCACCGCGTCGATCTTGGCGTCCTGATTGGTATCGAGCGCGTCGAATGCACTTTTCACCTGCTCCGGGGTTGGTTTGCATGCCTGCGCCGGAAGCGAGATGCATAGTCCGAGAAGCGTAATGGCAATTGCGCGCATGGCTATA
>JAGVCI010000050.1 GCA_020059985.1 Candidatus Peribacterales bacterium
CAGCGGGCAGCAGTGGTCAGACCAATTGGCCGTTTTTATGGGCGCTCAACCTTTCCGCTCGGAGCCTTGGCTTGAACGCGAGATTGAAGGCTTTGTACTTGAGAACGTCAACCTGGTCAAAGACATTGGTGAGCAGACAGCCCGTACGCTTAATCGAAGCCGGGGGAGACGACCGCGACAAATATGATCGTCTGCTGCGCTACGTCGAACTCAAGGGTGAGGACATCGGTGCGAAACTTTTGGAGGGAGGGTTCGTGAAAAATTACGCGTTCTTCCCGCACGATCGTTCGAGAAAATATATGGGACTCGAGCGCACGGCGAAAGCGGCAGGCAAGGGGCTCTGGGGTGCGTGTGCGATCAGCAATTAGGAAATTTTGACTCCCGGCACCGGATATTTTTTGCAGAACTCGCGCACTTCGACGTGCAGTTCCTCCAATTTTGCCGCATCTGCGCGGTGTTTGATCGCCTGCAGGATAAATGCGCCGAGGATTTCCATCTCTTGCTCCTTCATGCCACGCGTTGTGATCGCGGGAGTGCCGAGACGTACGCCCGAGGGGTCCATGGGCTTCCTCGGGTCATCGGGAATCATGTTCTTATTCAGTGTGATACCGATCTTATCGAGCGTTGTCTCCACTTCGCCTCCCGGAATACCGAAAGATTGGATGCAATCAACGAGCATTAGGTGATTATCCGTGCCGTTCGTCACCAATTTACAGCCGTTCTTCATGAGGAACGCGGCCAAATGCTGCGAGTTCTTGATGATCTGCGCTGCGTACACTTTGAACTCCGGCTTCATCGCTTCGCCGAAGGCAACCGCCTTTGCGGCGACCATTTGCATGATGGGACCGCCCTGGAATCCCGGAAAAACGGACTTATCGATCTTCTTCCCGAGCTCCGCGTCGCGCGAGAGGATCATACCGCCGCGTGGACCGCGCAAACTCTTGTGTGTCGTCGTCGTGATGATGTCGAAACCCGAATCGAACGGGTTCTTGAGGACGCCCGCGGCAATCATTCCGGCGATGTGCGCCATATCGGCCATGGTGTAGGCGCCCACCTCGTCCGCGATCGCCTTCATCTTTGTGTAATCAAGCTCGCGTGGGTAGGCCGAGAAGCCTGCGAGGAGGATTTTGGGCTTCGTTTCGAGCGCGACCGTGCGCATGGCGTCGTAATCGATCTCTCCCGTCTCCGGATCCTTCATTTTGTAGCGCACGAAGTTGAAGATCTTCGTGATGTAGGTGACCGGATGACCGTGTGTGAGGTGACCACCGTGACTCAAGTCCATTCCCATCACCGTATCGCCGGGTTCGAGGAGCGCAAAGTACGTCGCGACGTTCGCCGGAGCACCCGCATGCGGCTGGACGTTGGCGTGCCCCGCCTTGAAGAGGATCTTCGCCCGCTCGATGGCGAGCGTCTCCACCTTGTCCGTAAATTCTTGTCCGCCGTAGTAGCGCTTTCCTGGGTACCCCTCGGAGTATTTGTTATTGAACACGCTCGCCATGATCTCCATGACCGCAGGGGAGATATAGTTCTCCGACGCGATCAGTTCCACACCATCCACCTGTCGGTGCATTTCACCGAGGAGAGCGGCGTAGATATCCGGATCCTGTGCTTTGAGGGCGTCGTAGATAGGCATGGGAGACAAGTGAAGTGTAGAGGGAACAATCGGTATGTGCCAAATGTGATTCCTGTTAATTTGAGGAAATAAAGGTAATAGAGGAAATCGAGGATCTTCAATTTCCTCTATTGCTTCTATTCCTTATCGTTCATGTCAATTACTCCTCGAGCAGTCACGATTCGATCCATCGTCTGATCGTGCTCTTCCGCAGGCACTTCATTCACAATCTGGCATTCAAATGCGACGCCCCAGTATTCCGTCTTCGGATTCGCTTTCCTCTGTTTCTCGATCCAGACATCGTATCCGCCATTCCCGCGGCCGAGCCGGTACCCACTTCGATCAAATGCACGACCCGGGACGAGGACGATGGTGATCGATGTCGGATCCGTTGAGGGATTTTTTGCGGAAGGCTCGGGAATATTGAGTTCTCCAGGTTTCAGATCCTTGAGATCAGTGACGGTGCGGAACGTGAGGAGATTCTTTTCGAAGACCGGGAGCGAGAGTGTGTCTCCGCGCGCGAGGATCTCCGTGAGGAGCATCCCGAGATCGGGCTCGGTCGAGAGCGCTGAGTATCCGCAGACGTGCGCGCCCTTCGGGATCGATTCGATCAATCGTCGACAAATCGAACGGCTCTCCGCAGCACGGTCGCCTGCGCTCATCTGTCGCAGTCGCTCCTTGATGGATTCCCGGAGTTGTTCCTTTTGTTCTGCGACGTGTGCCATAAGGGATTAGAAAATTTCAGCGGCTGCCTCCGCGAGGTTTACTTCTGTCGAACTCTCCGTCGCATCAGCGGCGTCGCCTTCGGCGGCAATGCAGACGAGACGCAGGTGTCGCTTGAAGATCTCTTCCATGGTTTCCTCGATCATACGGCTTGCTTCCAGGCTGGAGACTTTGCTCTTATGGAACGCGGATGTGAAACCTACGGTGACCGTGAGCCCCTCGACTGCGACGACACGTCCATTCTTGAGTGACATCTTCACCGACGCAGGGGTTGCGGCGTTTACAATCTCTGGCCAGGCTGCTCGCACGCTCTCTATGGTGACATCTCGCGCTTCGACAATGACTGCTGGCTTCACTTTCTCCTTCTCGATGGGCTCTATCGGAGCATCCTCTTCCTTCGTCTCTGCTTTCGCTCGTGTGACTTTCTCCGCCGCTGGTTTTTTCTTCTCTATCCCGGAGAGGAGCGTTGATGTGTGCCCCTTCATTGGTTCCGTGGGGTCAGACAGGAGAGAGAGGAGTGCTGCCTCGACGACCAAGCCAGGCACGGGAGCATTGCGGCTGTCGCGGATAGCACGGAGCAGGGTCTCGAGCATGCGCTGAATATCAACAATGGGTTCTTTCTTTTCTATGGACTTATGGAGGGCGCTACGCACAGCTGAGAGGAGTCTGCGGAGGAACACATCGAGCGCATGTCCCTCTTCTTCTATGAGTTGGATCGTTTCCAGAATGACAGAGGCATCTCGGTCCACGATGGCCTGGAGCACCGCCTCTACAAATTCACTCCCTGCAGAGCCGATGCGTTCATCTATATCTTTTAGAGTGATCTTCGAGAGCGACCGCATCTGGTCTAAGAGCGAAATAGCATCGCGCATTCCTCCATCGACGTGGCGTGCCACTGCGCGGAGAGCTTCGCGGTCGATCGTGATGTGCTCTTGGTCAGCGATGAACTGCAGTCGGCGGATAATTTCTTCCTCCGAGATAGAACGGAAGGGGAATCGCTGGCAGCGCGATTGAATGGTCGCAGGAATTTTATTGATCTCGGTCGTGGCGAGGATGAAGTACGCATACGGCGGCGGCTCCTCGAGCGTTTTTAAGAGTGCATTGAACGCTTCCTTCGTAAGCATGTGCGCTTCGTCGATGATGTAGACCTTGGCGCCCGCGACCACGGGAGAAAATTGAATTTTTTCGATCAGTTCTCGCACGTCATCAATACCGCGGTTGCTCGCCGCATCGATTTCGAGAAGATCGACCAAACTGCCGTTCTCTACCCCTTCAATAATCTTTTTCTGAAGTGCCTCATCGGTCACTGTGCGTGTCATAATGACCTTGGCAAGGATGCGTGCGACGGAAGTTTTCCCTGTTCCGCGTCCGCCCGCGAAGAGAAAGGCGTGTGCGAGCTTGTTCTGCTTCGCTGCCTCCTCGAGTGTCGTCACCACGGCATCTTGTCCCACCACATCGGCGAAGGAGAGCGGCCGGTACTTCTGGTAGAGCGACATGGGGCGTCATTATAACCTTTTATGGCAGATCGCCAGTAGGTTTGCGCTGCCTTTTCTAAGCCAAACAAACGTTTGATCCGCCTGCGGCATGCTGCCATAGTGTGCGCACTATGAAGCACACCGCACTCCTCGCTACATCTCTCTTGGTTCTATCTGCCTGCGTCAGCTCGGTTCCCGAGAAGACCAACCGCACGCCCGCAGGAAACCCCAACGGTCTCGTGACGCTGGTGGAATTTGCCGATCTTCAGTGTCCGGCATGCCGCGCAGCGCACACAGGGGTCATGAAGCCGATTCTCGAGGCGTACGGCACTCGCATCCGCTATGAATTCAAACACTTCCCGCTCCAGTCTATTCACCCGAACGCTCTTATCGCCGGTCAGGCAGCGGAGTGCGCGGCTGACCAGGGCAAGTTCTGGGAGTACGTCGACCACGTGTACACGCATCAGGAAGATCTCACCGCGGATGTCCTCCCGGAGTGGGCCGAGGCGCTCGGTCTCGATGTAAACACGTTTGAGACCTGTCTCGATTCTCACCGCAAACGCGGCACCGTTCTCGCGGACTACAAAGAGGGTCGCGATCTGGGTGTCACGGGCACGCCGACCTTCTTCCTCGATGGTGAGCGTGTGGAAGCAGGGTTCGACACACTCTCCGCAGCGATCGACGCGAGGCTGAAGCAGTTCGAGCAGAGATTGTAATTCGTAATTGTTTTGTTTCCTCCACCCCTAACCCCTCCTCCAACGGAGGAGGGGAATGTTTGTTTTTTGTCCC
>JAGVCI010000081.1 GCA_020059985.1 Candidatus Peribacterales bacterium
CGGAGAGATCCAAGAGAACAATCACTTCGATCGTAAGCACTACTTCTACCCCGATCTCCCGTCAGGGTTTCAGATCTCGCAGTACGACTTCCCTCTCTCGAAGGGCGGATCAGTGGAGTTTGATGTTCCCGACGCGAGCGGCAGAAGCACCGGCCGTCGCACGTGTCGGATCACGAGACTGCACATGGAGAACGACGCGGGAAAACTTTCGCACCGCGGAACGAAGACACTCTGCGATTACAATCGCGCGGGAACACCGCTCATGGAGATCGTGACGGAGCCGGATCTACGAAATGCCGATGAGGCGTCGGCATTTGCGGAAGAGTTGCGAAGAATCCTGATCGCGGTGGATGCGAGTGAAGCGGACATGTTCAAAGGCATGATGCGTTTTGACGCATCGATCTCGCTGCGCGAGAAAGGCACCGAAAAACTGAATCCTCGGAGTGAGATCAAGAACTTGAACTCGTTCAAGGCACTCGAGAAAGCCCTAGTCTATGAGGAAAAGCGGCTACGCAAACTTTGGGAAGAGCAGGGCGGGCCACTGAAGGTGAATATCACCGTCGGATGGGTGGATGACGAAGAAAAGACCCGCATGCTGCGCGAAAAAGAAACGGCAGACGACTACCGGTACTTCCCGGAGCCCGATATTCCGCCGCTCCACTTCTCGAAGAAAGATATCGAGGCAGTGCGCAAAACTCTACCCGCACTTCCGCAAGAACTAACAGCGAAGTACGTAGAACTTGGACTCACGAGTGCAGAAGCCGCGCAACTCGTGAATGAATCGAAGTTGCGATCACTCTTCGACACGGTGTACGCAAAAACGAAAGATGCGAAGCGTGCGTCGGGATTGGTGCTCACACAGCTCACGGGTTTTCTGAATGCGCACGAGAAAAATATTGGTGACGCGCCGAGTCTGGACGCGATGCTCGAGCTCGTCACGGCGATCGATGAGGGAACGATCTCGGGAAGTGCTGGAAAAGAAGTGCTCGAGAAAATGATTACGACGGGAAAGAGCGCAGCAGCGATCATCAAAGCAGAAGGTATGCAGCAGATCAGTGACACCTCTGCGATCGAGGCGCTCGTCGATCAAGCAATTGCCTCAAATCCGAAAGCAATAGAGTCATTCAAGTCTGGCAAAGAAGCCGCCCTCGGTGCCATCGTCGGATGGGTGATGAAGGAATCGAAGGGACAAGCGAATCCAAAACTTGTGAACGACATTTTGAAATCGCGCATTCAATCTTTGTAAGATGAGCAGTGGTGAACTTAGCCCTATCGGTAATTTTCGCAGGAATGCAGACGATGACATGACAGAAGTGAAAAAATTGGAGCAAAACATGGGTGCGCTCAACGACACAATTCGAGCGACTGTTATTTGTGAACGTGAGCTATTGCTTGAAGTATTCGCAATGGGTGCACGCATGGGAATCCTTGTCGAAAACGTCCGCGCAAATAAATCGATGACTCAGGGGTTCATGATCAGATATGGAACAGTTTCCCAAAGAGGAGAGCTTGAAGCGATACTCGATCTCTTCGATCAAATTGAAGAACGGATTGCGCGTCTACAAGACGAATTGCGAGATGCAGTCAATAATGACTAAACCCTCGACATATATTCGCCCGTGTCCGTGTTCACTTTCACGCTGTCGCCTTCGTTGATGAAGAGCGGGACGTTCACTTTGATTCCAGACTCGAGCGTCGCCGGCTTCGTACCACCAGTTGCAGTATCACCCTTCACACCAGGCATGGTCTCGACGACTTTGAGATCGACCGTCGGAGGCAGCTTGATACCGATTGGCTGCTCCTCGAACACCATCGCATCGCACTCCTGTCCCTCGACCAAGAAATCGACAACCTCGCCGACGGTATCGGCCGGCAGCTCAAACTGATCGTAGGATGTGAGATCCATGAATGCATACGCCTCCTTCGCCTTGTAGAGGAACTGCACACGACGGTACCCCACCTCCGCCTGCTCAATTTTCTCGCTGCCCTGGAAGTTGTGCGCAATGACTGCACCGGTCTTCAAGTTCTTCAATTTGCACTGCATGTTGGCTTTGCTCTGACTTTTACGACCAAACTGCGACGAAATAATGAGGAACGGTTCACCATTCATCTGAATCGCGCGGCCGGGCTTTAGATCGGTAATGACGTACATGGATGACCCAGTGTGAGGGTGAGGCGAAGAGAGCGTCAAGGGAGGGAATCGAGGAAATCGAAGATTTCGATGAAACCGAGGATCTCCGCCTCAATTGCTTCTCTTTCCTCGAAACCTTTATTCCTGTCCCGCCTTCAGCCACTGCAGACGCACGATCTCGCGGCGAATGAGTTCCGGGAAGTTCTCTGGCCCATCGGGTAATGCAGAGAGGAGACGGCGGAGGATGCGTCCTTGATCGGGGTGACCTTCGAGAGCCTTAAGCTCCACAGCGAGTTGGTTGATGCGCGAGCGCTCCATGTGGAAGACGAAAATTCTCTCGCGGATGCCCTGCACGATTTCGCGGATCTGATCCTCGGTAAGGATCTCGACTGCCGGCTCGGACTCTGGCGGGAGGTACTGCGACACGGCGAGGAGGAGATCGCCATCGACGCCGCCCGTGCGCTCATGCATATCCGTGATCGCGAATGCGAACTCGGAGAGGAGCATGCGTGCCTCCTTCACGACTTCCGGTGGAAGGTCGTGTGAAGGATTGTGCAGCGCGATCAAGTATCCCTGAAGGTCGTCCCAGATGGCGCGGATCTCGGGCAGTTTGCCTTCGTCGACGTTCTGGAGAAGTGCAGATGCCGTATCGACGAGGAGCACAGCCTGCACATCCTTGGAAGTCACCTCGCCGTCCGGTACCCCAGCGCTCGCCTCGAGCACCGCCTCTTTGATGAGGTATGCATTGTCATCCGGGAGCACGGCAGCGAGTTCGCCCGTGGCCTCCGCGAGGGATTGCTCGATGAGAGACTGGACGATGGTATCACCCGAACCGCTCACGATCTGGAGGAGAGAGTCGCGGTAATCTGCGAGTGTGACTTCGACTGCTTCGACATCGCCCTCAGCGAGGAGCGCGGCAGCCTCGTCCAAACGTGACTCGGCGTGCTGCAACTGTTTCTGGACGCGTGCCTCTTCGTTGAATGTGAGGAGAACATCGACCGTCTCAGCTATGCGCTTTACGGGGTAGAGCGTCGACGTCGGGAGAATGCCTGCGCGTGCGGCTCGTCTCTCCTGTTGCATCTGTGCAATGGAACGACGGTGCACAGCATCACGGAGAAGGTTTTGTACGACCCATGCGTCTTCAAATTCCTCTTCGGCAATTTTCTTCACGAGTCCTGCTCCCGCTTCGGTAAGTTCGATGCGCTCACCAGCGATCAGAGAGAGTGAATCTTCCCCGCTCTGCGCAGCGATGCGCCGATCCCACACAGACACATCAACGATGCTGTCCTCGGCAATGGAAACGCTTCCTTCATGGACGAGGACAGTTCCGTACGTCGTGGAGATCCAAATTCCCTGGAGATGCGCGGGGATCAGTCCCTGCACCCACACACGCCCGGTGATCACCGTGAGCGCCATGCCATCTCCGTCTGCATCCACTGGATCATCGGTCGAAGTGATCTCGACGGTAGTTTCGCTATCGAGACGCACGACGCCATCATCACGGAGCAGGATGCTCGCTTCGCCATCTTCCGTGCGCAGTACCATTCCCTCTTCGAGGACTAATTCTTCGGAGACGGGTTGCCAGAGTCCGCTGAGCGAGACCGAGACTTCACCACGTGTCGGGAGGAGAGAGACGAAGCTCACGGCGCGCGTCGGCGTTGCGATGAAGAGCGACGGCCCGAGGCGCACGAGAATTGCGAAGACCGCGAGTGCGGCGACCCACTTCACCGTGCGTTGTGTGGCACCCGCGCGAACAGGAACCGCCTGCATGAGGAAGCGAGACTGAATGTGCATCTGCAGATCCGCAGATGGCGTGAGCCACGTACGCACTCTCTCGAGAAGAGTGAGAACCGCGCTCGTATCGATAGACTTGAGAATCCTCTTCCAAAGCATCGCCTGCAGACCCTCTTCCGGGGTCAGAATTTCCTTCGTTTCAGCCAGCGCCTCGGGCGCAGCGCGCAAACGCCGCTCTAAGCGCTTGCCAATGCGCTTTTTGACCTGCGAGGACGGGGTAAGCTCCTCGCGGAGCCGTTGGAAGTGGGAATCGTGGGACATATCCATTGAAGGAAACGTGGGAAATTGGCTTCTGTTACAGATTTTCCTTGAAATCGGGTGGCAATAAATCCTCAAGCTTGCGTAGCGCTCTAAACTTCAAAATTCGGATGGATCCTTCGGATGTTCGTAGCACCCTGGCGATCTCGTCCGTGGGAAGTTCCGCGACGTAGGAAAGCGACAACACCTCACGATATCGAGCGGGTAATTGCTCGAGAGCCTTGCGCACCATGCGCAGTGTGTACGACCGTTCCGTCGCCGTCTCGGCACGATTGAGTTCATCGGGGTCACTCATCTGCTCCGGAACTTCTTCCCAGGTTTGTGCGGTGCGGTACGCATCGATCACCATGTTTCGGACGATACGGAACAGCCACGCGCCAAACGGCACGTTTTTCTGCGGCTTATACGTGTGCAGTTTTTCCCACGCCTTCACGAAGATATCCGCGACCAAGTCTTCGGCCACGGTCTGCGGGACACGCAGTGCGGCGTACCGATAGACGGACGTAAAGAAATGATCGTAGATCTTGGCGAACGCCTTCGTGTCTCCATCCTGCGCCGCACGGACCCACTGCTGAAGTTGAGCGGGATCTAATTCCTTCAAAACCATGAGAGCGAAGTATAGAGCGTTCTAAGGGGGGATGGAACGGGTTGGACATGATCTGGATGAGAAAAAGGCCAAATCATGAGATTTCGAGGGAATCGAAGGAATCGACGATTTCGAGGAAAAACATAGTCTGTAGGCATGCCTAGACCATATGAACGACTTATCGCCTGGCAGGAAGCTTATAAGCTCTGTCTCGCAATCTACCGGCAGACGACGGAATTCCCCTCGTATGAGCGCTTCGCTCTCGCAAACCAAATGCGAAGAGCAGCATCGAGTGTTGCTCTGAATATCGCCGAAGGAAATATGAAAAGATCAAAGAAAGAAAAAATGCACTACCTCGAAATCGCATTGGGTTCATTGGAAGAGCTGCACGCGGCCTGTCGCCTCGCATTGGATCTGTCGTACGTCACTGCAAAATACTTCCAGCTTGTTGATGACAAAATCCAACGCACAAGTTTTATTCTCACCAGACTACGTGCATCTATGCAGCCATCCTCGAATTCCTCGATTC
>JAGVCI010000117.1 GCA_020059985.1 Candidatus Peribacterales bacterium
CGTAACGCTTGGAGAGCACATTCTTCACGCCAGCGTGATCGAGGATCACACGGAGTGCGCCACCCGCGATGATTCCTGTTCCAGCAGATGCCGGGAGCAGACGAATGCGTGCAGCTTTGAACTTCGTATCGACGGAGTGCGGGATGGTTCCATCCACGATCGGGATGCGCACCATGTTGCGGCGAGCGGCAGACGTCGCCTTCGCGACAGCTGCCTGAACTTCTGCAGCCTTGCCCGTACCCAGACCCACTTTTCCTTTGCGGTTCCCGAGCACCACGACGGCGCGGAAACGCATACGACGACCTCCTTTCACGACACGCGTGACACGATCCACAGACAGCGTCGTCTCCTCGAACTCTCGTGGCTCTCTAGGGCGACGGTCGTTGCGCTTGCGATCGGGGCGGGAGGTTTTAGGCATAAGGAAGTTTCAGAGAAGGAAAGATGAGGAGAGACCAGACCCTGAGCATAGACGAGCGAAGCGAGTCGGAGTCGAAGGGTCGGGGCGGGAAGTCTTGGGCATGGAGGGAAAAAGAAAAGGAGAGGGGGAAGTTTAGAATTTAAGTCCGCCTTCGCGCGCGGCGTCGGCGAGTTCCTGGATACGACCGTGGTACGCGTAGGCATTGCGATCGAAGACGACCGTCTCGATCTTCTGTTCTTTGGCTTTCTTCGCGACCAGGGTTCCGAGCTTCTTGGCACCATCACGGTTCGGTTTGAGCTTCGCTTCCTTGGTGCTGGCGAAGACGATCGTTTTGCCTGCATCGTCGTCGACGAGCTGCACGGTAAGCTGCGTGAGCGAGCGGTACACGGTCATGCGTGGGCGGGCTGCTGTGCCGCGGACGCGAGCGCGAATGCGCCTCTTGCGAGCGAGCCGGTGCTGGAGCTTCGTGCGTTTCATAGGAGAGTTTAGGCATCACCACCGCTCTTCACGGCTGCTTTACCAACCTTGCGGCGGACGGCTTCGCCGACGTAGCGCACACCCTTGCCCTTGTACGGCTCCGGCGGACGGTACGAGCGGATCTCGGCAGCCACCTGGCCGACGAGCTGCTTATCGATGCCACGGATAAAGAGGAGGTTCTTGTTCTTTTCGTCCTGCGTGATTTCGATTCCTGCGGGGATGGCGTAGTCCACTGGGTGCGAGAACCCGAGCGAGAGACTCAAGACTTTGCCCTTCGCTTGCGCCTTGTAACCCACTCCGATGATCTCGAGCTTCTTCTCGTATCCATCCGTCACTCCTTTGATCATGTTTGCGAGGAGCTGACGTGTGAGACCATGACGTGCGCGCGAATCTTTCTCGTCATCGCGGCGCGACACGATCGCCTCGCTTCCTTCGACAGCGATCGAAACCTCTGGGAGGAACGTGTAGGAGAGTTCGCCCTTCGCACCCTTCACTTTCACCACGGAGCCCGAGACGGTCACCGTCACTCCGGAGGGGATAGCCACTGGTTTGCGTCCGATGCGAGACATATTAGGCAATGGTACAGAGAACTTCTCCACCCACGCCTTTGGCGCGGGCATCTTTGTCAGTCATCAGTCCCTGGCTGGTTGTGAGGATGGCGATTCCGTATCCCTGGAGAATCGGCTTCAAGTCGCCGACACCGCGGTACACGCGGCGGCCCGGCTTACTGATGCGCTTGAGTTCGAGCATAGGTCGACCAGACGTGAAGACGATCTCGAGTTCGCGTCGCGG
This sequence comes from Candidatus Peribacterales bacterium, assembly GCA_020059985.1. Taxonomy (GTDB): domain Bacteria; phylum Patescibacteriota; class Gracilibacteria; order Peribacterales; family Peribacteraceae; genus JAGVCI01. The sequence continues at coordinate 1,688 of JAGVCI010000117.1, forward strand.
ATCTTCGCCGAGGACGTTCACTTCAGAGATCCATCCCCCACTCTTCAAAATCTCTGCGAGCTCTTGCTTGATGCGTGACCACGGCGCGCGGACGCGGTCGTGGCGTGCTCGTTGAGCATTGCGAATGCGAGTGAGAAGATCGCCGATGGGGTCGGAGAGTGAGAGCATGAGGGTTACCAGGAAGACTTGGTCACTCCGGGCATGTCACCGTTGCTGGCGAGTTCCCGGAAGCAAATACGACAGATACCGAAGAAACGCATGTATCCATGATTACGTCCGCAGAGCTGACAGCGGTTATAGACGCGTGTCGGAAACTTCACCTTTCGCCCTTCCGCTTTTGCGCGGAGGAATGCTTCGAGTTGCCAGCGTTGCTTATTTTTGAGGGCGGTTCGTGCCATAAAGCTTAGGAGGACTTGGAAGGAGTATCAGCTTTCGATTTCTTGTCAGACTCTCTCTTCGCTTTCTCCGGCTTGAACGGCATTCCCATTTTCTTGAGGAGTGCGCGTGCGGACTCGTCATTCTTTGCCGTCGTCGTAATCTGGATCTGCATACCGAAGATCTGCTTGGCCTCCGGAGGAGCGATCTCTGGGAAGATGGAGTGATCGCGAAGTCCGATGGCATAGTTCCCGTGACCGTCGAGCTTCGACGGGAGTCCGCGGAAGTCGCGGATACGTGGGAGGACGTAGCTCACCAATCGGTCGAGGAAGTACTCCATCTCTTTGCCGCGCAATGTCACCACCGCACCGACGACGAGACCCTCGCGGATCTTGAAGTTGGAGATAGCTTTGCGTGAGCGTGTGAAGATCGGCTTTTGACCCGTGATCTTTTTGAGACACTCGGAGATGTACTCATGCATTTCTTTTCCTTCGATCTTCGATCTGTTGATCCCCACGTTCACGATCACCTTCTGGAGTCGTGGAAGTGCGAGCGTGTTTTTCACCTTGAGCTCATCTTTCAGCTCTTTGGCGATAGGACCGCGCAGCCGATCATGGAGAGTAGCGTAGGCCATGGTTAACTACCGCGTGAGTGAGAGAATGATTCCGTGGATCGACCCTGTTCAGGAACAGTCTTATCGACATTCTTTGTTGCCGCCTTCGCCTTCTCATCCGCCTCCTCGAGAGCATCGCTACCAAATCCGACACGACCCCAGAACGGAGTCTTCTTCGGAGCATCAGGCTTTGACGTCTCTTTCTTTTTCTCGGTCTTCTCACCCTTCGCCTTCTTGGCACCATCCGCTGCTGCAGGCTTGGCGGACACCGTCACCGCACTACCACTCTTCTTGGCGACACGGAGCTTGCGACCCTTCTCATCGATCTTGTAGCCGACGCGGGAACGCTTCTTGGACTTCGGATCGACGAGCATCACGTTGCTCATATGGATAGCCGCCTCGTACCGGATGATTTCTCCGCGACGATTGGCCTGAGCCTTGATGTGTTTCGTACGCATGTTGGCGTCGCTCACGACGATGCGCTGCTTCTCCGGAAGAACACGGAGCACCGTGCCCGTCTTTCCCTTGTCTTTGCCGCTGATGATGACGACATGGTCGCCTGCGCGGAGCTTCATAGAACGTCGGGAGCGAGTGAAATGATTTTCTGGAATCCTTTGGCGCGGAGTTCTCTCGCCACGGGTCCGAACACACGAGTGCCTTTCGGAGTTCCGTCCTTCGCAATGATCACACAGGCGTTGTCATCGAAGCGGATACCGCCTCCGTCTTTGCGTCGCGAGACGGCCTTGGTGCGAACGATAACTGCATGCTCCACAGCTTTCTTCTTCACGGTGCCACGGGGGGAGGCCAGTTTGACTGCAACAATGATGACATCGCCCAGTCCGGCGTAGCGTCGGCGTGACCCGCCCAACACTTTGATACACATGACGCTCTTCGCGCCTGTGTTATCTGCCACTTCGAGGATGGATTGCACCTGGATCATGACTGGGAGGAGGAAACTTCTTTCTGCTTATCGGATGTCTTCTTCTCACGATGGAGCACTGTTTCGATACCACCTTCTTCCTTCAGTTCGCTCACGCGCGGAACTCGGATCAGCACATCGCTGATTTTGAAGTGCTTGCGCTTACTTAGCGGGCGGCACTCCGTGATCTGCACGGTGTCCCCTTCCCTGATATCGGTGAACGTGCCCACATCCGCGAGGAACTTCTTACTTCTGCGGAAACGTTTCTTGTAGATGGGGTGGAACACGTGGCGGTGAACGATCACCGTGACGGTTCCCTGCATCTTGGCCGAAGAGATGATTCCTTTGATCGTTTTCATGAGGCGGAGACGATAGAATCTTTTTTCTTCTTGATCGAGCTAGATTTCGATGATTTCGAAGAGCCCTTATTTTCATTCTTCGACGAAACCTTCTCCGTCAGTGCCGTTTCCAACCGCGCAAGCGCCTTCCGTGCCTTCTGGTACTTGGACGTGTCCTTCTCTTTGTTGATCTGGACTGCGAGACGCAGCTTCACCGTCGTCACGCGCTGCGCGAGAACCTCCTTCTGGAGATCTTCCACCTTCATGGCGCGGAGCTCTTTCATGGTGACAGTCGTAGCCATATTAGTGAGTAATGCGGGTAACGACTCGCGTCTTCAGTGGCAGTTTATGACCGGCAAGCCGGAGTGCTTCACGCGCAGACGGGACATCGATTCCGTCCATTTCGAAGATGAGCGTGCCCGCCTTGATGACCGCAGAGTAGTACTCGATGGATCCTTTACCAGCTCCCATCGGAACCTCGGCAGCTTTCTTCGTCACTGGGGTATGCGGGAAAATACGGATCCAGATTTTTCCTCCGCGTTGGACGGCGTGCGTCATGGCGCGGCGAGCGGCCTCCAGCTGACGAGCGGTGATCTCTCCAGTCTCCATCGTTTTGAGACCAACCGATCCGAACGCGAGCTCGGCGCCCTTTGTTGCGCGACCGCTGAATGCTCCGCGATTACGGTGTTGCTTGCGGTGCTTTAATTTGGCGGGCTCAAGCATGGCTCTGAGAGTCAAGAAGTTCAGACGATTGCACCTGTTGTACTTTCTTAAACACCATTCCCTTATAGACCCAGACCAGGACACCGATGGTGCCGTAGCCCGTGATCGCGTGACGCTTCGCAAACTGCACGTTGGCACGGAGTGTCTGCAAAGGAACGTTGCCTTCTTTGAAAAGTTCGGTGCGCGCAATCTCCGCGCCGCCGAGGCGTCCGGAGACACGGATCTTGATTCCGATTGCACCACTCTGGAGTCCTTTCTCGATCGCCATTTTCGCAGCGCGGCGGTACGGCATACGGCGCTGGATCTGTCCTTGGATCGTTTCGGCGATCACTTCGGCGTCGGCATCGGGGTTACGAACTTCCTGAACATTCACCTCAACGGATCCGCCAAATTTCTTCTCGAGATCTTTGCGCAGTTCCTCGATCGCCGCACCCTGCTTTCCGATGAGCACACCTGGCTTACTCGTGTGGATCGTCACCGAAGTCTTTTTGTCGCGATCAATGTTCACTGCACTGATGCCAGCCTCTTTGTAACGCTCCGCAATGTAGCGCTTGATGCGGACATCCTGGAGCATGAGCGAACGGTACTTGCGACCGCGCGCAAACCAGGTGCTCGGCCACGTATGCGTGATACCGATGCGAAAGCCGTTGGGGTTAACTTTCTGACCCATTACTTGGAGGAGGAAGATTTCGCACTAGCAGAAACTTTGGAGCTCGAGGCGGTTTTCCCTTTTTGGGAACCTTTCTCGGTGCTCACAGCACTCGCTGCACTGCGTGATTGCTTCTTTTGTACAGATTTTTCGGAACTCTGGGAAGCATTTTTTGAGGATTTGGAATCGCCAATATCCGCAACACCAAGGGTCAAATGCACGTGGCTCATATATTTGCGGATGGGGCGAACACGCCCGCGAGCCATCGGTACG
>JAGVCI010000056.1 GCA_020059985.1 Candidatus Peribacterales bacterium
GAAATCATCGAAATCGTCTTGAAGCTTATTCCCACTCGATCGTTCCCGGAGGCTTACTCGTCAGATCATAGAATACGCAATCGATCCCAGAAATTTTCAAAATCCTCTCCGTCATTCTTTTGAGCACATCCGGAGGAAGACTCGACGCATTCGCGGTCATCGCGTCCGAAGAATCAATCGGGCGAAGCACAATCGACTGCCCATTTTTTGTCGTGCCGAATGGGAGAAGCACAACGGGAAACTGCCAAATGGATTCGTAGAGTCCAGAACGTCTCATTTCTTCGAGTACGATGTTGTCTGCTTCTCGGAGAAGATCCGCGCGTTCACGCGTGAGAAAATCTGGAGTGAAAACAAATGATGGAACTTCGGAATGCGATGTGCACTGCACGACGCGACTAATATTTTTATTTTTATTCGGAATCTCCGTCGCAAGTTTCCAATGATTCTCTGGAACAGAGAATGGATCGTGAGAAAAAAGTGCAAGCGCATGACGATATGTTCTCCCGTCTCCCTGCACACCGACGGATTTCACCGGCAATACTGCATGGGACACATCAATGTGTAACCCCGCGTCTTGGACGCTCATTGCTTCTTTCGCACAGAGGATACGAACGCCAAGACCCGGGCCCGGGAATGGGTGCCGCCATACTAAATCGTGCGGAAGGCCCAATTCTTCGCCTAATCTGCGTACTTCGTCCTTATAGAGATCCTTGAGCGGTTCGATGACGAGCCCTTTATCGATCATTTTCTGGATCGCCTCGACGCGGTTATGGTGCGTCTTGATTTGATCCGCATGTTTCGTCGCACCGGTCTCGATGGTGTCGGGATAGATCGTGCCCTGCCCCAACATCCATCCGCTCTCTGTGGTGAGTCCCATCTTCGCACTCACACGTTTCTGCACGTCGAGGAATGTGTTGCCGATCGCTTTGCGTTTGTCCTCGGGCTCGTACACATTGTCGAGTGCGCGGAAAAATTCTTCCGATGCATCTTCCACATGAAGATTAGTAATCCCGAGTACATCAAATGCATCTTTGATCATTTTCACTTCATCTTTTCGCATCAGTCCTGTGTCGACGAGCAGACCCTGCACGCGATCCGCACCGAGCACTTCGTTAAGCAGCGTGAATGCAACAGTGGAGTCGACGCCACCAGAGACCAACATGAAAACTTTATTGTCACCAACGTCACGACGAATTTCTTCGCCGATGTGTTTCGCGTAGCTCTCGATCGACCATGGATCAGCATCGCAAAGACCCACAAAATTTTTGAGGATCGTGAGACCATGTTCGGTGTGCGTCACCTCCGGGTGAAACTGCAGTGCAAAAAAGTTTCTTGCGCTGTCGGCAAACGCAGCGTTTTCGCACGAGTCCGACGTCGCAATTCGTTCGAACCCCTTTGGAAGCTTCACCGCCTCATCTCCGTGCGACATCCAGACGGTAAAATTCTTTGGACAGCCCTGCAGTAAGCCAAAATCCTTTGGCGCTGTGCTCTCGATCTCTGTACGCCCGTACTCCTTCACTTTTCCTCCCTTCACCTCCCCTCCTAGGGTTTGGGTCAACCAGTGAAGACCGTAACAAATCCCCAGAACCGGAACGCCGAGATCGAAAATCTGCGGATCCCCCTGTGGGCTCCCCTTGTCGTACACGCTCTGCGGTCCTCCGGAGAGGATGATGCCTGCTGCATGCTTCAAGTCCTCTGCACTTGTTTCTGGCTCACGGATCTCGGAGAAAACGCCCATTCGTCGCACACGGCTGGCGATCAAATGCGCATACTGACCGCCAAAGTCGAGGATAACGATGCTACGGCGGTGCTCCATAGATGCAGGATACTTGAAGGAGAAGGTGTTTGACAAAGAATCGTAGGAGCGAGAACATCACTTCCTTTATGGCCACAATTCAAGAGCAACGGAAAACACTCCTAACACAGGCAGACAGCGCAGAAAAAATGATTTTGCGCGTGTACGAAGCAGAATTGTCCTCACTTCCCGAGCAACCTTCGCTGGAACAATTACAGACGCTCCTTCAGCGTATTGAAGCAGCAAAGAAGACCACTCGCGGAAGTATCGTCGCACTCACTTCTGTTCTTCCTAGTCCACTACAAGAAGCAATTGAATTTGATGCAGCAGACAAAGCTCGTGATCGTGACTCGTTCAATGAAAGCGGCCTTCGCCGTTACAAGGAACGTTCAAAAATACCCACAGCGGCAGAAAAGGACAGCATCAAAACTCTGCGAAAAATCTTGGAATGTGTGACAGATATACGACGACTCTGTGCGAAAGTACGAGTGGTTGTAGAGAATAAAACTCTCTGGGAAGAAGTCGCAGCGATCGAAGCGAAGAAAAAAGCTTCGAAAAAGAAAAAAACTGACAGTGGAAGTTCTGTTCTTGATAGGAAATCAGATAGTAAACCTGGAGACACCGGAGATATATTGAGCGGTGGTGATGTGGATTTTGAGACCGATGATGAATTGGATCTTCATGAAGATCTCGATGATCCTGATGATGCAACAATCGTTGGCGGCGCTGACGATGATGAAGTCGACTTTTTAGAGTTACCGAAAGATTAGTTCAAAAAAAGAATTAATCCTTTCGCGGTCCCACCACCATCGCTGCAAGGATCCACATGCTGTAGGCAACCGCGCTGTCTTCCCATGCATGGAGAAGGAGCCCAGCAATAGATAACCCAAGAACAATGAGGAAGATTTCGCGTGTCTCACTCTGTGTTTTCAGTCTCCAGAGGAGAGAGAAGAGAAGAGCAAGGAACAGCGCCAATCCGAGGATTCCCAGCTCTATTCCTATCTGCAAATACCAGTTCTCGGGCAGGAGCGGACAATCGCACGCACGATCGATCGGTTGCACCTGCACCTCACCGACGAATACACAAAGATCCGTGCGACCAACTGCCCACGAAGCGTCGCCTCCTTCAGGTAAATGCACACACGCGTCACTCACACGGTTCTGCGCAGGTCCTGCACTCCCCAGACCTAAGCCGAGGGGATGTTCACGGATGACCTCGATAGCCTCGAGCGGACGCGCGATGTGTTCCCAGGACGAGGACACGCGAAGCAGGACTGAGGGGATGAAGATCACTACGATGGTTACACCTGCAACGACAACTGATATCAACCACGCGAGTGATCGACGGAAATCTCTTGCACTCTGCGTGAGAAACATCGCGATCAAGACGATGACGAACGCCGCGATCCACGCCGTGCGAGAAAATGTGAGCAGAAGCGCAACACACAGAAGAACAAAGATGAGTGCGTCATTGCGTGACGCGCGCTCTGTCCAGAGCGAAAGAATTTCTTTCGGACGCACGAGAGGATTCACGACTTTGAGAAGACGCACAAAAACGATCGCAATCGGGATGATGAGCCAGAGACCCAGTTGATTTGGACCAGCAAACGTTCCCTGCACACGTCGCAGTCCCATCGCTTCTATCTGTTGGAAGGCAGCGAGCGGAGCTCCTGGGACGTAGAGCGAATGCAGATCGGAGTAGCCGAGAGTGGTGAAGACACTCTGCGGAAGAAAGAATGTAAGGAGAGCAACAAGCGCGACCACTGCTCCTGTGAGAATAAGGACTTTCTCCACAAAAGAACGCATCGTTCGTGACCATTCCACTCGACGCAGCACGACGAATGCGATCAGCGGAATGAAGTCATAGCGAAAACCATAGAGTGATGTTCGCAGATCATTCGACGTCATCAGCGTCACGAGGACCGCAAGCGCACCGAGTCCAAACGCGAACCAATCTAAGCGATCAATCGTGAATTTGTGGCTCCACTCTCCTTCTTTTTGTTGGAACCACTCAACTGCTGCAACAAGGAGGATGACGAGCAAAAGAATTTCTTTCCACAGAGCGAGTACAGCAAGCGGACTCTCTCCCGGTCCCACTAAAAAACGCGTTCCAACAGTCACGAGGAGTGCGTGGAAGGGTAAGAGAACCAGCAAAAGGAGTGTGGACCACTCGCGCGTTCGTTGGAGCATTGCAGACACTCTACATGAGCAACAATTTTTCTGCAGCTAAAGTCAGATCGTCAAACGTTCTTCTTCTGATCGAAATACATTTCCACTCTTGAGAACTTTTTCCACTGTGTCGATCGACTTCGCGCTCACGTTCTCTCCGTAGAGCGTCGGTGCATCACGCATCTCTTTATTATCCCACGCGTACTCAATGATAGACTGAATCACTTTTCCATCGACCGGTGGAGCGATCAGATTTCCCCCCGCCATCGCGGACTCACTGCGGTCGGACCCATAGCGTAGCGTCACACACGGAACACTCATCGCATTCATTTCTTCCTGCATAGAGCCGCTATCAGTGGCACACACTGCGGCACGACTCATCGCAGCAATCACATCACGATATTCTGCCCAAACAGGCGAATAGACGAAGTTTTTTTGCTCCTTAGCCAATTGATCGATCTCCGATTTTAGTCCAAAACGTTCCAAGGCAGATTCGGTTTGGAAGAGAGAAATAAGGAGGACAGTTCGACCATCGAGGATGAGCGCTTTCATCGCGTCATAGATTGCACGGAAACGTTTCTCGGAAATGCAGTTCTCGCGACGGTGAATGCAGAAGCGCACGAAGTTTCCATCAGCGAGAGTGGGATAGCGATCGAACACTGTCGCAGTCTTCATGCTCTCGAGTGCCTCCTTCGTCGCATCGACCACAGAATTTCCAACAACGAAGATGCGATCCTCCGGAAAACCTTCTGCGAGAATAAATTCACGATTGAGTTCTGTCGGTGCGTGATAGATCCCCGATCCTGCTTCCGCACAACGTGTGTTGAACTGCTCAGGGTACGGTTCCAAACTTCCGCGCTTCCAGTTCTTTCTGTCTGCGAGAAATTTCTTCCACGCGTCGATATCTTTCCACTTCCCTCCCCACTTCTCGTAATCAGGAGTGAGCGTGCGAATTCCTGCTTCGACGTGAACGGAGGAGAATGCATGACAGAAACCTGCGTTGCTTGCAGCCATCGCTGTTGTCGTGTCGCCGTGCACATAGGGAATCACTATTTTGTTTCTAGTCTTAAGCTCGGCGATCACAAATCCCAATCGACCAATGATCTGACTGACGATCTCATACATTGACCCACGCACATTCAAATTGAAATCTGGTTCGACACCAAACTCTTTGAGCATCCCTCCGCTCAAGTTTTCGTCGTAGTGCTGACCGGTGTGTCCGAGCACGACACAGTGACCACGTTTTTTAAGCTCTTTATAGAGCGGCACCTGCTTGATGATGTCCGGCTTCGTCGCAATCAAAATAATATGCACGTGGCGATCGCCGTGATCTGCGATCCGGTCGAAGAAATCAGAAGACCGATAGGTGATCTCGTTCATCGCGCGAGAGGATACCTTTTTTGGGCTCAAATCCAAAGAATTTGGCTATTATTGCAGGAATTCAAGATGTAAAGTATAATACACGTATGGCCGAACACCCGAAGCTCAAGACGTACGAATTGCCGCTGAAAGATGGCATCGATGTCGCAGATGTGGAGGGCGCATTGTTCAATGACTTCAAAGCAAAAACATCGAGACTATACGGATTCGACGCAAGCGTTGACGCTCAAAAAAGGGTAGTCACGCTCAAGGAGTTCCCGTCCCCCAATGTGAAATCAAATATTGAAAGTGCAGCAGCATCATTTCACAAATTCATCGAGGGAACGGTGAATAATGTAACAGAATAATCACTGCATCTCCTTCGGGACCGGGAGTCCCATGATCTCAAGAACCATCGGAGCGATGTCCTTGAGTCCCGTTTTTCCTTTCAGCGATTTTTGATCTGGGTATTTCGATGAGTGCACGAAGGTCTGCACAGGATTCGTGGTGTGACTCGGGTTGATGTTTGTCGTTCCCGGGTAATACATCTCTTCTGCGTTGCCGTGATCGGCGGTAACGATCCAGTCGTACCCGTGTTCCTCGAGCACCGGAAGAACGATGGACAGTTGTTTATCGACGAACTCACACGCTTCGACTACTGCATCCAATCGACCGCCATGTCCAACGACGTCAGGGTTCGCATAGTTCACGACGATGAGTTCGTATTTTTCCTCCTTCACTGCCTTCAACAGATTTTCCGTGATCTCCTTCGCCGCCATCTCGGGCGCGTCCGCCATGTTCGGAACATCGGGTGTGCGCACGTGAATATGATCTTCTCCAGGGAATGGCTCCCAACTCTGTTGATTGAAGAAATACGTGATGTGCGCATGTTTCTCCGTTTCCGACAGTCGTAGTTGTTTGAAGCCAGCCTTCGAAACCACCTCCCCGAGGCTGTGCGGAGCGCTTCTCGGCGGATAGGCGATAGGGAGATGCTCCGAGTATGGCCCCATGCACACCACGTCTTTCACGTGTACCGGCCGATCGAATTTGTCGAAATCTTTATCGGCGAGTGCTTGGATGATTTCGATCATGCGATCTTTGCGGAAATTGATCGAGATCACTACGTCATCCGCCTTGATCGGTTCGTAGTCAGGCGTCTTCATCGGGCGCACATACAAATCTGTTTTTTCTTTTTCGGGTGCCACCAGATAAAACGCTCTCACTCCTTCTGCGAGATCTTTCACTTCTTCACCAATGCCTTGCGTGAGGAGATCGTAGGTCGGCTTTGTTCTCGTTACGTACCGAAGATCGCGATCCATGGAGAACCACCGACCAATGAGGGACGCGACAGTGCCGATCGACTGTTTGGAAATTTCTGCTTTCAAAAGATCATAGTCGACGCAGAAGTGCTGCTCGGGAACATCGCGACCATCGGAGAAGAGATGGAGAAACACACGCTTCACTCCTCGCTCCTTCGCCATCTTGAGCATCGCGTGCCAATGGTGCGCGTGACTGTGCACGCCGCCGAAGGAATACATTCCGATGAAGTGTAGATTTTTTCCCTTCTCTTTCGAGCGATCGACCGCACTCGTTAAGACGGGATTTTTGAAGAACGCGCCCGATGCGATCTCTCGATTGATCTCCTCAAGTGGCTGCCACACGATCCTCCCCGCTCCGATGATCATATGGCCAGACTCACTGGAGCCCTGCTGGTCTACCGGAACGCCAACGGCATGCCCCGAGGCGTCCATCAGACAATTCGGAAACTCCTTCGCCAGACGGTCAATAGTGGGGAGTTTTGCCAAAGTGCGCGCATTCCCTGGCCCCTCAGGAGCTACCCCGAATCCATCGATGATAATCAGACACACCTTTCGCATCGGGGACAACCTACCAGCGAAGAGGGAAATCTGCTACAATGGTGAGAAACCATGGAAATCCACCGCATCTCTCGGAAGCGCTACTCACACACTATGTTCTGGGCACTCCTGCTCAGTTGCGTCATTGTCGCTGCAGCGGCGACGCTCGCGCGCGCGAGTTACAACTTCAAAGCGGCGCTCACGGATAAACCAGATATTGCGCTCTACTTGCTGCTTCCTGATGAAGAGATCCACGACAGTCGCCTGATCCGTGATCTAGAGACCGAAAGACACTACTTCGCAGAAACCAAAGACGGACCGAAGCTTGTGATCCTCAAGAAAGGAGAAGAGGTGTGGTTTGTGGCTTCCATGGAGGATCTCAGAGAATAATTGTGGAGGGGCGGGTTTCCCTACCCGCGACGACACAGATAGGATTGGGGTATGCACGACAAGATCGTGATCTTGGGCGTACCCGTTCATGCAATCACCAAGACTGCAGCAGTCGATCAATTGATGGCATGGCTCAAAAGTGAAGGACGGCATCACGTCATGACGCCGAATAATGAGATGCTCGTGGAAGCAACGAAGAATAGAGAATTTTTTGATGTGCTCAGTCGATCAGATTTGAATCTCGCCGATAGCACTGGTCTGCTCTTTGCTGCGCGGATCACCGGAAGTTCTCTCCCTGAACGTGTGACCGGAGTGGATACGGTGACTGCACTCCTCTCTCGACTCGAGGAATCCACACCGATCTTTCTCCTTGGAGCAAAAGAAGGAGTAGCCGCACGTGCTGCAGAGGAGATGATCAAAAAAAATCCGAAGCTCACAGTTGTCGGAACGGTCGCAGGATCTCCGCGCGATGAAGACGCACAAACCATCGTGGATGCGATCAATCGCGCAGCTCCTCAATTGCTCCTCGTCGCATACGGCGCACCAGCGCAGGATCTCTGGATAGCCAGAAACCTGAAGAGCATACCGAGCGTACGCGTCGCTATGGGTGTCGGCGGAACGCTGGATTTCCTGGCAGGAACGAAGAAGCGCGCTCCAGGATGGATGCGGAGACTCGGAATCGAATGGCTCTTTCGCTTCATCAAAGAACCTTCTCGCTGGAAGCGGATGGCAAATGCCGTTATCGTCTTCCCCCTTTTGGTCCTGCGGTATGGGAAACGAAGTCCCCTACGCCCCACCCCCCAACCCTAACCCCACATGCATCGCTTCCTTCTCCCGCTCCTCGCACTGGCTATTCTGCTCACCGGCTGCGCGCCGCTGCCTCCGCGTGAAGATGCTGTAAATGGAACGGGAGCAGTCGTCCCTACTGAGGAACGATCGGAAGATGCAGAGACAGAAGTGAATGCGGTGCCGAAAATTGGCACAGGTGCACTCACCGAGAGGTTGCTGCCTTCCGGTGTCATCGAGATTGGAAACCCTGATGCACCGATCGTGCTTCTGCAATTCACCGAGCATCACTGTCGCTACTGTCGCGATTTCCAGCGCGAGCACATGACCATGCTCCTCAAAGATTTCATCGCACCGGGACATGTGCGACTCCACGTCGTGTCGTTCCCGCTCGCAAAGTATCCTCTCTCTGAATCTGCCGCGCGTGCAGTGCACTGCGCAGCGAGAGCCGGAAAAGGATGGAAAATGCATGAGCTTCTCTTGGAGCGGATTTCGACTGATCGTATCGAGCCGATCGAGTACGTCGAAGATTTGGAAATGGATGCGACCGCATTTCGCACGTGTCTCACGGATGCAGAAACGGATGTGATTCTCGCCGAGCAGAAAGCCTGGGCAGAGAGCTTGGATGTTTCGCTTGTTCCGACGTTCTTCATCAATGGAGAGAAACACGTGGGACTGCCGTATGAAGCAGACTTGCGGGGGATGCTCAAAACCATACTTGAGGATATGTGATAGTATTGCTGCATGGCAGAGAACCATGAAAAACCCGTGAGCATGGAAGAATTAAAGAGCATGTTGGATGAAACGCTCGCAACTTTGCAGAACGCAGAGAAGATCCTTCAGCAAACACTAGGTATGGCCCAAGAAACCAACCGGGAGCTGACGTATAAAATCCTTAAGGATTCGTGGTGATGATTCGCATATCGTGTTGAGTGCCAATTAATTGTCACACGACAATTCGCACCAGTTTCACTCCGCTCGTTTCTCCTGCGACGATTTCTATATTCGCTTTGGGAACATCGAATACATCGGCAAGGAAAATGACCAATTCTCTATTCGCCTTTCCTTTTTCTGGAGCGGCAGCGACTGCAATCTTCACGCTGCCATCATCCAATATTTCTTTCACTTCCGTTTTTGAACTCCCCGGTCGTGCACGAACCGTAAATGTGACAGTTCCCTTTTGCCGGAGTTCAGCGACGAGAGAATCAATCATTGGAGTTGTTCTTTTCTCCACTTCTCAATCTCCGCATGGTGTCCCGACAGGAGAACATCAGGAACTTTGTGTCCGCGGAAATCTTCGGGGCGTGTGTAATGGGGATATTCTTTCTTGCGGTCGAGAGCTTCTGAAAAACTTTCCTCCGCTGCAGATTCATCTTTGCCAAGAACTCCAGGGATCTGCCGTGCCACTGCATCAATTAAAACCATCGCAGGAATCTCACCGCCGGTGAGAACGTAATCCCCAATGGAAATTTCCTCGTCGATCCATCCCCCATCGATCACACGCTGGTCGATGCCTTCGTAGTGTCCACAGAGAAGAATGATCCACGGATACTTCTTCGCGATGCGTTCCACTCTCGTTTGCGTGAGTTTTTTCCCACGCGGAGATAAATAGATTCTGTACGGTTTCTTTTTTTGTTGTGCCTCCGCCGTCACCTTCTCAATCGCACTCACAATCGGCTCGGCCATCATCAGCATTCCCGCTCCCCCGCCGTACGGCTTGTCATCCACCTGTCGGTAATTCCCCTGCCCAAACGTGCGCAGGTCGTGGAAATGGATCTCGATTTTGCCCTCGTCTTGGGCACGCTGAAGGATGCTCTCGGTTAGAGGCCCCTGAAACATCCCGGGAAAAAGAGTGACGATATCTATCCGCACCAATGAATTATGAATCAAGAAGAAAGAATTAGGGAGTAAAATCGTGTAAATAAAGCATTTCGTAATTCTTCATTCATAATTCATAATTCTCACCCATGACCGTCGACGTTCTACTTCCAACATATAATCCCGACCGCGAGCTCCTCCGGGTCGCTATCCGTTCGCTCCAGGCGCAAACCTATCCCCATTGGCAGCTTTTCATCCACCACGACCCGTCGGATGCGGAGCTCGCGAGCGGGGGTGAACCTGCGGTGAGCGCGGTCGTGAAAGAATTCTTGAATGACGAACGAATCACTTTCCAGAAAAGTCCGAAGCGTCTGGGAATTGGCGCGAACTGGAACGCGTGTTTCAAAGCAACAAAGAATCCGATCGTTGCGTATCTGTTCCAAGATGATTTCTGGGCGCCGGAATATTTAGAGCGCGCAGTGAAAGTTCTGGAAGAGAATGACGCGGTTGGTCTCGTCTCCATGCATCATGATTATAAAATAGAGGGAGAAATCGTGACCGAGAATGAATATGTTGAACTCAATGCATGGAAGAAGAAAAATCTCTCTGAAGGCATTCACCCAGGAAAAGAATTTTTGAAAGAGTGGATCAGCAAAGGACTTCGCCCAAATGTGATTGGTGAACCGTGCTTCGTCGTGATGCGTCGTTACTTGATGGAAGAAGTCGGACCGTTCAATGAAGAGATGCCGCAATCACTCGATGTGGAGTACTGGGTGCGGATGATCCGGATTACCGATTGGTACTACGAGCCGAATGTGAGTGGATTTTTCCGGGTGCACCCGCAAGCAGCAACCGCACACAATCGCAGAGAAGGAAAGGGATTGTTTGATCGCGTGAAGATTTTGGAAATGCTGATTGGACAGTTGCCTGCAGGAGAGATGAGGACATTAGCGGCACGATCAAGACGACGACAGATCGGACGGGTCATCGCACGCATGACAAAATTTGTCATTCTGCATCCCATCGAAACGATCAAAACTGTCGTGCGAAATGTTATTTGACACGGAACGTTCCGCCATTTTCGAACTGTTTGAATTTTCCGTTCCTCTTCGGCGTCCTGTGCTTTGGCAGTTCCTTCGGTTCCTCGACGTCACGGGCCGCTCTGAACAATTCATCGAAACTATCAACGGATTCACCGGTGGCATCTTCTCTGCGCTCGACGGCACCTGCGAGGTGAGCTCGAAAAAATGCGAGTTGGTACTGCACTTCGGGGTCCAGTCGGTCGCGCAGGCCGATCGTTTCTCTATGCTGCCTTGCGACTGCGACAGCCTGCTCCAAATACGGAACAATCTCTTCTGGCAGGGCAGCCTCTGGGTCGTAATCGAAACGCGGATTGAGAAATTCCTGTGCCATAAAGGGACGCATTCTAAGCATTGAGCCATCCCAGTCAACGCATTTTTAGACGAATTTCTTCATCCACGCGCTCACATCTTTCTTCTCCACTTCATCGACCGCTTGGGTTTTCACATTCTGACGCGCGACCAATTGTTCGTAATAATCCGGTGTGTTCTCATTCTGATACAAAATGCCCGTCGCAATTCGCTCACTGGAATCGGTCGCAAGCTTGCGTGCAGCAGCAAAATTCGATGGGTCATGCCCTTCTTTATTGGCGTCGTAACAACGTTCGAGCAAATAATCGTGTGTCGCGAAGTGATTGTAAGTCGGACACGCCTGGAGAACATCGACAAATGCAAACCCACGATGCTTGATCGCGACTTTCAGAATTTCGGTGAGCTGGTCGATATTTCCGGAGAACCCACGGGCGACAAATGTCGGCTCCAACGAGAACACGAAGTCCATGCTTGGGAGCGTGCGCTCGGGGATCCCATTCGGGGACGTATTCATCGGTTGTCCCTGCCAGGTGAGCGAACTCGCTTGGCCGAGGGTGAGCCCGTAGTTCGCGTTATTGTGGAGGACAAACGTCATCGGGTAGTTGCTGCGAAGACCATGGACCAAGTGTCCGATTCCTTCAGAGAAACTCGCGCCGTCTCCGCCGAAAGCCATCACGGGAACGTTGCGATTGGCGAGCGCTGCTCCTGCTGCAAACGGAATCACGCGACCGTGGAGTCCGTGGAAACGATACCCAAGAAGCTTGTCGCTCATGTTTCCATGACACCCAACGTCGTAACAGAGGAGAACTTCATGCGGCGCAATATTCAATTCAACGAGCGCACGCTTCGCCGCCGTCCAGATGCCGTAGTCTCCGCATCCGTCACACCACGTGCATTGGTTGTCGTGATGATAGTCCTGCATCTTCGGACCGCCGGCGTTATCGAGAGGAATTCTGATCATGGAAATAATTTCATAAAGGGAAGCAGGTTTCCTACCTGCGGGCGGTGAGGGAAGAAATTTTTTGCACCAATTCATCGTAAAAGAATGGTCTTCCATCATATTTCAAAATCTTGTGATCGAAATCGAGTCCACACTCTTGTTTGATGAGCATCCCCAGTTGTCCCTGATGATTACACTCGACGAGCACGGTCTTCTTCGCTTTCGATGCAAGATCAGTGAGCGTCTTCGTCTTCAGGGGCCAGAGATGCGTGTAGTGCAGATATCCGATTTTTGAATTCTGATTCATGGCATCCGCGATCACTCCTCTATTACTTCCCCAGCTTACGACGAGCACATCAGGATTTTTTGGTCCTGTGTACTCCGGCTCTGGGAGCACACGTGCGAGTGCCTCCATTTTCTTCTGTCGCTTCTCCATCTGCGCAGCCGCATTCGCCGCTGTCTCATCCACAGAACCATCAGCATTGTGCTCATCTCCTTGGGAACAGAAGGTCGCCGCTTTGGCTCCAGGAAGCCATCTTGGGCTCACGCCATCTTTGGCTTTCGGATCGTAACGATCAGTGGATTTAAGTTTTTTGAGTTCGCTCGCACTCGTCACGAGTTTTCCGCGCATCAACTTCGTCTTCTTCTGATCGAATGCTTCTTCGGTGAAGATCCCCTCTGCTAAATGTTTATCGGTGAGAATGATCACCGGAATTTGGAATTCTTCTGCGTAGTTGAACGCATCACTCATGAGTGCGAAAGAATCCTCTGTGTTACTCGCCGCGAGAACGAGACGTGGAAATTCTCCGTGCGCACTGTGTGTCGCAAGGAGCAGATCACCCTGCGCAGTCCACGTCGGAAGTCCCGTTGCAGGACCAGGTCGCTGTGCGAGAACGAAGACCGAGGGATTTTCGATGATCGCATTCAGCGACACTGTCTCCGTCATCAGGTCGAATCCTCCACCGGAGGTTGCAGTCATCGCACGTGTGCCCATCAGCATCGCTCCACTCATGATCTGTGCGGCCGTGATCTCATCTTCCGCTTGCTTCACGATCATCCCCGTTTCATTTTGATGCGCGGCAATGAACGTGAGGAGCGGCGAACTTGGGGTCATCGGGTACCCAGCGTAGAGACGACACCCCGCATGAATGACACCGAGTCCCATCGCTTCGCTTCCGGTGAGAAGGAGATGATCCTTCCATCGCTTCTCAGCCGCAGGAAGTTCGCTCTTCCAGCAGTCAGAGATTTTTTTCTCCTTCGCCCATGCGATTGCAGTATCGATTGCCGAAAAATTCATCGCGAGGAGCTTTTCTCCCTTGTGTCCAAATTGCTCTTTCACGAGGTTTTTAAGCTCTTCTCCGTCTCGCCCAAGAAGTGACCACACGACCGAAGTAATGAGCACGTTCCCGAGGATCGGCGGCGCCTTCAGTTTTGTGAGCATCTCTTCCGTCGGCATCTCGATCACGGAAATTTTTCTCTGATCGATGATCTTCTTCTGCTCGGGAGAGAATTTCCACTGCGGTGATTGATGAAGGACCACACCACCCTCTTTTACACCAACAAGATTGATCTCGAGCCCGTGGTGGTTAAAACACACGAGCACATCAACCGTCGTCTCGCTGCTTCCGATCAATTCGTTGGAAACATCCAGCTGATAACTACTGTGTCCTCCTTTGATGAGTGACATGTACTCGCGGTATCCGAACACGCAGTACCCTGCGCGCTTCAGTCCCTTCGCACACATCTCACCGACAGAGTTGATCCCCTGACCCTGAGCCCCTGTGACTTTGAGAGAAACTCTAGACATGCGAGGAGTGGAATAACTCGCGAAGGGTCATCCTGAGTGAAGTCGAAGGATGTGCGCCGGTGACTTTCAGCGAGACACGATTCATGTGATGGATGCGAGAAATTTCGCGCCCCACTTCTTCACAGTATCTTCCTGTCCGTACGGCTCATTCACGATCGTCAGTTTCTCGCAGCATTCTTTCCCGCCATGGCTCGCGACGAAAGTACTGAGATGCTCGCCTGCTCGCGCGGTGTAGTGGTATCGCTCATCTCCGAGTGCGATCACCGCACAGGTTTTGCCTTTCAGATCTACCGCTGCCGCACGCTTCAAGAAAAGATCGTGCATGTGAGGATTCAGCTGTCCTTCGATTCCCCCAGTGTTCCACGTGCCCGATGCGAGGATGAGGACATCTCCGCGCGCGAAATCCTCCGGCTCTGCCTGCTCTGCCCTCGTCATTTCGACCGTCGCCTTTCCCTCCATAGACTGCTTAAGCACTTCCGAGACGTACTGCGTATGCCCACTGGAGGAGGCAATAATGATGTGTACGGAAAGGCTCACCGACGGATTGTAGCCTCTCTTTCGCTATATCTCCATGAATTGCCGATTTATTAAGTTTATTGTATAATATATAGATGAATAAAAGACTAGGACTGCCAGAAGAGGCCATCAAAGCTGTCGAAAGGCGGCGATTTGAGAGAGAGTTGAAAAAGGAAAAACGCACAAAACTCCAACAGGTCTTTTCCGTAGTAGATAAAGCACAAGAAGAATTGTCGTGGCTTTTACGGTCAGGCAATAAATATGTTTTTCCCCATCAACGAGAAAAATTTGATTTTGAAAATAAAGGAAAATATCTCGAAGATCTTCCTCTGTACCTACAGGTTGAAATAGCAGAGAAGAATGGAATAACTCCAAAATCAAAGGAATACGAACTGTTTTCTCTCTCTGCACAGCGTTTCATCTATTTCTCGCAAGAAGAGCGTGCGAGAATAAATGCATTGCTTACAGTACATAGGCAAGAAACCATCATTGATGAGAAAAATCCGCCAACACACTTCACACATGACCTATCCAAATAATATGTCCCTCCTCTCTCCACGATCGGTTGCGATCATCGGCGCAAGTAACGACGCCGGATCGGTGGGACATGACATACTCAAAAATATTTTGAGCGAGTTCACGGGCGAAGTGTATCCGGTGAATCCGAAGTACGACGAAATGCAGGGGAAGAAATGTTACAAATCAGTGAAAGAGATCTCCGGTGAGATCGATCTCGCGATTATCGTGGTGCCAGCAAAGATTGTCCCCGCTGTCCTCCGTGAATGTAGTGAGAAGAAAGTGAAGTCCGCAGTGGTGATCAGCGCGGGGTTTTCCGAGACACACACAGACGAAGGAAAGAAACTGGAACAGGAGATCGTCGCGATTGCGAAGAAGGGAAAAATCGATCTCGTTGGTCCGAATTGCTTAGGAGTTCTGCGACCATCGAAGAAACTGAATGCTTCCTTCGCGAAGGAATTGCCGAACAAAGGAAATATCGCGCTCCTCAGCCAATCAGGGGCATTCGCTGTGGCGCTCATGGATCAGTCTCGCGAGTCGCATCTCGGGTTCTCCGTCGTTCTCTCCATCGGAAACAAAGCCGCGATGGATGAATGTGATTTTTTGGAGATCTGCGAGAAAGATAACGAGACGAAAGTGATTGGGCTCTACTTAGAGAGTATCAAGAACGGTGAGCGCTTTCTCGAAGTTGCGACGAGAGTGAGGGGGAAGAAGCCGATCGTGCTGCTCAAAGCTGGTGTGTCTGAGCACGGGAAGCGCGCAGCCGCATCGCACACAGGTGCACTCGCAGGATCCGACGCGGGAATAGATGCAGCATGCAAAGAAGCAGGAATTCGTCGCGCACGCACGACGGAAGAATTTTTCGATCTTCTCTCGGTGCTCCAATCACAACCCGCTCTCCTCTCTCCGCGCATTGCGATCATCACGAATGCGGGTGGTCCAGGGATCCTCGCGACGGACGCAGCGGAAGATGTGGAGCTACAGCTCCCAACCTTGAGCGAAGTGAATGCTGCAAGACTCAAGAAAAATTTGCCGTCATCTGCGAGTATAGGGAATCCGATCGATGTGATCGGAGATGCGAATGCCGCGCGATACGAAGCAGCGCTAAAAGACTGTGGCGATGATCCAAGTATCGACGGACTCGTGGTGCTCCTCACTCCCCAGGTGATGACGCCTTGTGAAGAGATCGCTCGTGTAATCCTCAAAGCGAAAAAAGATTATCCGCTGATGCCGATCGTCGCGGGTTTCATGGGCGCGGAAAGCGTGGAGAAAGCTGTGGAGATACTCGGAGCAGCGGGCATTCCCAATTTTTCGACGCCTGAGCGCGCCGTACGAGCAATTTCATCTCTCCAGGAGCCCAAGCAGAAGCCAAAAAGTCAGAAGTTTGATACGTCTGATATGAGAGCCGCGAAGGCCGCAGAAATCCTGGAAGGAAAGAAAGGACTCGTCGATCTCCAGACGGCAGCAAGTCTCTTTGAGCTGTACGGAATCCCTCTTCCCGCTGAAGACTTGGCGACATCCGCGAATGAAGCCGCAAAAATCGCCGAGAAAATCGGGTACCCCGTGATCGCGAAGGTGAGCTCAGCGCAGATCCTCCACAAGAGCGATATCGGTGGAGTGTTTGCCGATCTCCAGAACGAAGATGATGTCCGCGATGC
>JAGVCI010000070.1 GCA_020059985.1 Candidatus Peribacterales bacterium
ACTGATCCTCAGCCAGGAATACGTGCGCAACCGCTTCCGTGCATTTTTGGAACCAGATAATCCCTCCATCGCCGAGACGATCGGATTTCAGATCAAACAAGCATTGATCGCCGTCGGAAGCGGCGGGCTCTTCGGTGTGGGGTACGGAAAATCCATTCAGAAGTTCGGTTATCTTCCTGAAGTACAGGCCGACACCATCTTCGCCGCGATGGCGGAGGAGCTCGGGTTCCTGCGACTCTTAATCATCCTCGGAATGTTTGGCATCTTCATTTTCCGCGGATTCAAAATCGCGCGCGAGTCTCCGGATCGTTTCGGATTCATGGTGGCGACCGGCATTACATCGTGGATCGCGTGTCAGACATTGCTCAATATCGCCGTGAACCTTTCGCTCTTCCCACTCACGGGCCTCACGCTCCCCTTCATTAGTTACGGTGGATCATCGCTGGTGACGACACTCGCCGGAGTGGGGATCCTCCTCAATATCTCTATGTATTCCACAGAGGAAGCGACGAAAGCCCGCCGCACGAAGACAAAGAGGCGATCCGGGAGAGGTTTTTTGCGAAGTATTTAGTACGGCTACGTGGCAAAAAAACCACATATGAATGTGGAACGGGTAGAAATATCGGCGTAGCACTACGCCGATATTGTTAATGCATCCGGCAAAGCAAAGACGATAACTTAAAACGAAGCCGTATTAGGTTGCGAGAAGAGGACCGCTCACTGCACGATACGTTGGTGCCTGCACCCACTTTGCTTTGCGTTGGCGGCGGATCGATCGGCCACATTGCCCCCGCAGTTGCGGTCGCACATGCACTCAAGAGTTCTCACCCCGATCTCATCGTCCATTTCGTGACAAGCCCGAGGTTAGATGACCGTAAGTTCGTGGAGCGCGCAGGTTTTCCCGTAGATGCATTGAATGCACCGAGGATTTCTTTCTCGTTCCCGTGGAAATTTTACCGTGCTGTTCGCGCGTCACTCGAAATCCTTCGTCGAGTAGAGCCACAAGTGATCTTCAGTAAAGGAGGATACGTGAGTGCACCGATCTGTGCTGCGGCAAGGCGACTGAAGATCCCGATCGTTCTCCATGAGTCCGACACAACGAGTGGTCACGCCAATCGCCTGGTCGCGAAATGGGCCGATCACATCTGCACAGGGTTCGAAACCACGGAAGTCACAGAGCATATGACGTGGACAGGAAACCCAGTGCGCGACGGAGTGACGAATGGATCACGCGAAGAGGGACTACGGATCACGGGCTTTAGTGGAGAGCGACCGATCCTTCTGGTGATGGGTGGAAGCCAGGGCGCAAAAGCGTTGAATCGTTTCGCACGCGAGAGGTTTGGCGCGTTGCATCCGCTCTGCGACATTGTGCACATCACCGGACCCGGGAAAAATATGATGAAGAAACAGGACGGATATTTTCCGCTTGAGTTTGCCTACGAAGAACTCCCCCATCTTTATGCAATTGCAGACCTCGCTGTCAGCCGAGCGGGTGCCGGAAGTATCGCAGAGCTCGCAGCCAATGGTATCCCTTCCCTACTCGTCCCACTTCGCGGAGTTGCGCATGATCATCAGCAAAAGAACGCACTCCACGCTGAGAAATTCGGCGGTGCGATCGTCGAACAGCAGGGTAATCTTGACGAGATAGTAAAGTGGGTCGGCGTCATTATGAGCGATTCCTCCCGACGAGAAGCAATGAGTGAGCAGATACACACCCTCCACCGACCGGAGGCTGCTCGACAGATAGCAAAAATCTTGGGTCGCTACCTTGCGCACCCCTAGTAGGGACCGTAACCTGCCCCGGTCCATGTACAAATTCCTGATCCCCCTTTTCGCGCTAGCTCTGCTTGTTGCATGCAAACCCGATGGGAATCAGACACAAACCCCAACTATGGATTCCGATATGAACGACTCTTACGAAGGCCAGATCCTCTCCGGGGAACACACGGTTATTCTGCACACATCGCTTGGAGATATTACCGTGGAGCTCGATGCGGATGCCGCACCAAAGACGGTTACGAACTTCATCTCTCTCGCCCGTTCTGGCTACTTCGATGAGCTGACGTTCCACCGTGTTATTCCAGATTTTATGATCCAGGGTGGGGACCCGAACGGGAATGGCTCAGGTGGAGAAAGCATCTTCGGAGAAAAGTTTGAGGACGAGATCAACGCAGAGAGTTACGGACTTCAGCGGATGAAACTCACCGAGATCGCAGGTGACCAGGAGTTACCGGATGAACTGAAGGATATGAATGTGAAAGAGTTCTACGAAATGCAGGGGTATGTGTACAACGACGATCTCGATTCTCTCCCAATGTCACGCGGTGCGATCGCAATGGCGAATGCTGGACCGAACACGAACGGAAGTCAGTTCTTTATCATCCAGCGCAACGACGGAACGCCATGGCTGGAGGGGAAGCACACCGTCTTCGGTGAGGTCACCAAGGGAATGGACGTCGTCGATGCCATCGTTGCCGTAGAACGCGGCGCAAACGACAAGCCGGTCGAGCCGGTCACATTTACGGTAGAGGTCGTCGAATAAGGCGAAAAAGGATTGGGAATCGTGATTCCTTCTCTTTGCGTGCTCGGCTAGATTAAACCAGATCTATGCGCACTCGCTTCGCCCCCTCTCCTACCGGCTTTCTCCATGTTGGAGCGCTGCGAACCGCGCTCTACGCATTCATCCTCGCGAGACAATCAAAGGGGAAATTTTTGCTGAGGATTGAAGACACCGATCAAGAACGACATGTCGAGGGCGCAGTGGAAAATATTCTGCGCACAC
>JAGVCI010000104.1 GCA_020059985.1 Candidatus Peribacterales bacterium
CCGGCCGCGGCTCAGCATCGAATCAATAATGGTGCCGGCGGTCGGACTCGAACCGACACGGGTTTCCCCACTAACCCCTCAAGCTAGCGCGTCTACCAATTCCGCCACCTGGGCAGGTGTTACGAGGGAGAGTACATTGAAATGAAGAATGAGCGCCACGGTCCTGAGCTGAGTCGAAGGGCCGCCACCTGGGCAGGTGTTACGAGGGAGCGACCGAAGTCTAGCAGCCGTTCCACCGTTCGCAATCGTGAATCCCACTACTTTTCAGGGTGGGAAATACACGAGAATTTTTGCTTAAATATTCAATTCATGGCTTAATCATTTTATGGGACCAAAAGCCTCGGATGTCCAAAAAGCTGGCAAGAAAGTGGAAGACGCGGTTCTTGCGATGGGTCCTCTGAAAACGAAAGAACCATTGCAGCACCTCGCCGATGTGAGAAAAGCACAAGGAATGTCGCGCTCGAAAGTAGCAGGACTTCTCGGCATTTCTACCGAAGAAGTACGAAGGCAAGAACTACCAAGTGCTGACCTTTTTTTGAGCCAACTCTATGCATGGCAAAGAGTATTGAATGTTCCGGCTCATGAACTTTTGCGTCCCCCAGATCATGGATTGGATCCAGACATAGCAAAGAAAGCAAAACTAGTGCGGCTCATGAAAACTGCTCTGAGTATTGCACAAGCTGCACAAACACCGGACGAAAGAAGAATGACAGCAATGTTTATCGACCAATTGGATGATATATCCATCGGCCTCAGTAACGCGGTGAACCCGTGGCCATCTGTCGGCAAAAAAAGAACGTTCGACGATATGGGCGTTGCGTACGACAGAAGGATCAACGGTGAAACTATGGGCGAAGAATAACCTACGCTGATTCTCGCATCTCACCCGTCGTCAAATTCATTCCTCCTCTCGCTTCAGCTAACAGTTTCCGAATATCCTCGTCGGCTTGTATGTAAGCCATATCAATTCTATTTCCAACGAACATCCCAGCATTTTCGAGAACACTCTGCACTCTGCTCAACCGTTTGGCTGATGGAGTGCGGATCCCATCGATTCCGTAGTGACCTTCCATGGAGAAAGGCTACTCGTCGAATAAATGATATCAATCAATATTTAATGCAAAGATGTCAAAATCCTATAAACGCTTATGCAGAGCCAAAAAGTTGGTCTTTTGGAACTCTAACTTGTTAATTTTTCCTGACTTTCAACCGGTCCCTTTCCCCCTTCGGAAGTGGAAGCTCATCGACGAAAGAATCGATTTTTCTGTGAGTCACCTTCTCCCCTCTCGTGAGTTTTTTGAGGAGCTCGTACGCACCCTGCACTCCGAACTTTCGAAGCACGGTTTGGATTCCCTCGGCGCGCAGTTCTGGGTGTGCATCGAGCTCTGCTTTCGTCACCGTGCGATCGAGCTCAATCTTTGAGAGACCTTTTGAAAGAGAAGCGACAGCGAGCGTGTGATACCCGAATGCCGTACCGATACTGCGCAGCACCGTCGAGTCGCTGAGATCGCGCTGCATACGACTCACCGGAAGCTTCTCGGCGAAGTGCGTGAAGAGCGCCGTCGAGAGCCCCAGGTTCCCCTCCGCATTCTCGAAGTCGATCGGGTTCACTTTGTGCGGCATGGTGGAGGAACCGACTTCGCCTGCGACCACACGTTGCGTAAATACTCCGCGAGAAATGTAGAACCACATGTCGCGCGAGAGATCGAGGAGGATAGTATTGATGCGGCTAATCACATGCGAGAGCTCCGCGATGTCGTCGTGCGGGTTGATCTGGGTTGCTGACGTGATCGGAGAAAGACCTAAAGAACGAACAAATTTTGCGCCGTATGATTCCCACGCAAACCCAGGATAGGCGGCCTTGTGCGCGGAGTAATTGCCCACGGCTCCGCCGAACTTTCCCTGCATTTTGAGAGACTTGAGCTGTGAGAGCTGCCGCTCCAGACGCTCCGCGAAAACGGCAAACTCGCGGCCGACAGTGGTCGGCGTCGCCGGCTGTCCATGCGTGAGACTGAGCATCGGGATCTTCTTCCACTTTGCAGAAAGTCGCGAAAGATCCGCGAGAGTGTTTTTCAGTGTCGGACGAATAACCTCTGCGAGGGCACGATGGATGAGGATTCCGTACGCAAGATTGTTCACGTCTTCGCTCGTGAGTGCGAAGTGGACGAACTCTGTGGATTTTTTGAGTCCCGAAATCCGTTTGATCTTCTCTTTGAGGAAGTACTCCACGGCCTTCACATCGTGCTTGGTCTTTTTTTCGATCGTCTTCACCGCCTCGGCATCACGTGTCGAGAACTTCTCCACGATTGCCCGCAGCTTCTTTGCTTGGGCCCCACTCACGCGAAGCTCACGAATCCTCTTCTCCGACCCCAGCGCGATAAACCACGCGATCTCCACTTCCACGCGCGCTTTGATGAGTGCCTCTTCGCTGAAAAATGGCCGCAGCACCTTCACCGTTTCTTCGTAGCGTCCGTCGAGGGGCGAGAGGGCGATGAGCATTGGTAGCCATTATAGAACAAAGAAACGCGCTGTAATAGATGCGACAGAAAGGATTTCGAGGGAATCGAGGCAATCGAAGATCCTTGATTCCCTCGATTGCATCTATTCCTTTTCCATTCATCCTACGCGACCTCCAACTTCGCTTCGTTCTTTCCTTCGAAGATCACAAGGAACTCCTCCACGGTCATGGTCTCCTGCTTCAAAAGAATCCTTGAAAGCTCATCAAGTTTCTCGCGATGCTTACGCAGGAATCCGATTGCACGCTGGTACTGCTCCGTGATGGTTTTGCGAACGAACTCATCGATCTTTTTTGCCATCTCCTCGGAGTAGTTGCGGTTGTAGGACGGGTCGACACCGAGGAAGACCGTTCCCTGTGGTTCGCCGTAAGAGACAGGACCAAGATCTTCCGGACCCATGCCGTAGCGCATGGCCATGTCGCGAGCGATACCGGATGCACGTTCGATGTCGTTACTCGCACCCGTGGTGAACTCTCCGAAGACGAGTTCTTCCGCAGCGCGTCCACCGAGGAGTCCGCAAATCTCGTCGAGGAACTTGGATTTGCTCGTGGTGTACTTGTCCTCTTCTGGGAGGAACCACGTGACACCGAGTGCGGAACCGCGAGAAACAATGGAGATCTTGTGGAGCGGATCGCTCTCCGGACAGAGATGTCCGACAATCGCGTGCCCAAGCTCGTGGTACGCCGTGATATCTTTCTCCTTCTGTGTGAGTTTCCGTGAGCGCTTCTCGGAACCGATGGTCACTTTCTCGACGGCATCGATGAGATCCTGCTGCGTGATGTACTTGTGCTTCCGCTTCGCAGCAAAGATAGCGCCTTCATTCATGATGTTCTCGAGATCGGCGCCCGTGAGGCCGACAGTTTGCTTGGCCACGCCTCGCAGTTCGATCCCTTTGGCCATTTTTTTGCCGCGTGTGTGCACCTCCAGGATCTTTTCGCGTGCTTCCAGGTCCGGCTTATCAATGAAGACGCGTCGATCGAAGCGTCCCGGACGAAGAAGAGCGCG
>JAGVCI010000024.1 GCA_020059985.1 Candidatus Peribacterales bacterium
ACCCGCAATTGCAGGCCACACAGGCGTTCCGCGATTTGATGACGCAGCTCGAGGGAACGGAGAATCGCATCGCGACCGCGCGACGTGACTACAATGACGTTGTTCGTGCATTCAATGTCCGCGTCCGCACGTTCCCGAACAATATCCTCGCGGGCGTCTTTGGGTTCGCTCCGGAAGCCTTCTTCGAGTCTGACGAAGGATCGGACGTTGCGCCGTCGGTTGATTTCGAATAACAACAATTGTTGTACTGTTCCATTGTTCCATTGGTTCTAAAGCGACTCCATGTTTGGCCACGCTTGCGAACAATGCAACCATGGAGCAATGGAACAGTGTTTCTGATTATTTCGTTTTTAACCTTATCGCCGCTCGCGCACGCGTTTGAAATTCCGCCGAACGATGGGTTCGTGACGGACACCGTTGGTGTGCTCTCCACGGCCGAGGACGCCGAGCTGGAGCAGGTGCTTTCTGATTATCGCGATGAGACCTCGAATGAGATCGCGATCCTCATTGTCGATACGGTTGGTGGTGAAGCGATCGCCGATGTTGCCGTGGAAGTGGGAAGAGCATGGGGCGTGGGCACGGAAGAAAACGACAACGGCATCTTGATTCTCGTTTCGTACGCAGATCGCGAGCTCTTCCTCGCGACGGGGTATGGCCTCGAAGGTGCTGTGCCCGACATCGTCGCGAAGGGAATCATCGAAGAGGACATCGTCCCGCAATTCCGCTCTGGTGATTACGTGCAGGGACTAAGAGCCGGTATCGACGCACTGAAGGCGCACATCGCGGGGGAGTACACCGCAGAGCGCTACGAAGATGATACAGACTTCTCCGGTGCGTGGCCGTTCCTCCTCTTTTTCTTCTTCCTCGGTTTTGAATGGCTCGCGGCTATTCTCGGGCGCACAAAGTCGTGGTGGCTCGGTGGCATCATTGGCATTGTCGCAGGCATCATTCTCGTGGTTCTCTTCACGTGGTGGATCTCCATTCCCATTCTTGCGGCGATCGGATTCATTTTTGATTTCTTCGTTTCACGGAATTACAAGAAACGAGGCAAAACCTCTTGGTGGGCAGGCGGAGGATGGGGCCCAGGGGGAAGTAGCGGCGGAAGTAGTAGTGGAGGCTTTGGCGGATTTAGTGGTGGATCCTTCGGTGGAGGCGGAGCGGGAGGGAGTTGGTGATGTGGTATCATAGGGGCACATGAGATCCGCATTCGTCCTTGCGCTCTTTCTGCGGCATTTCGTCGTCCCCGAGAGTTCGGTGACGGCTCCGGTGAGTCCGGAACGCACCGTCCCGAGTGCTGTGACGGTTTCCGTCGAAGAGATCGTATCGCCCACGCGCCAATCGGTCGCACCAGGGTCGCAGCGTGTGCCCATGCTCAACGTCTCTTTTACTGCAGCCTGTGATGGTGACGTGACTGTCGAGTCGATCGCACTGCAGAGGAGGGGACTCGGATCCAACGATGACATCGCAGCGGTGTACGCGATGGAGGGGACGAAGCGCGTCTCGCAGTCGCGACAGATCACCGACCGACAGGGAAATGTGTCGCTGCGTCTCGAAAAATTTGTCATCGATGCGTGCGCCTCGAAGAAAATTTCCGTGCTCGTCGATTTCACTGCTACCGCCGCGGTTTCTGGTGAGCATCGATTTATCCTCGATGAACGTAGTGACATCGATGCGGGAAACGCCGCAGTGACACTCAAGAAATCAACCGTGACACAGACGAGACGCACGGTCGGGCGAACGCAAGGGGCAATCAATATTGAGTACGTCTCGCTCACGGAGCGTGTGCGCTACGGCGAGAGACAAGAAGTGCAACGCATTCGCATGGAAGCGACAGGTGAAGATGCGCTGCTTACCGCGGTGACATTCACGAACAGAGGATCAGCGCGAGATCTGGACCTCCGGAATTTTTACCTTCAAGGAGGCAATCGTCGTCTCACTCCTGTCGCGAGTTCGCTCGAGGGTGATCGCATTCGTCTCGTCTTCGACCCGCCACTCCTGCTCCAGAAAAATGAGATTCGGCTCTTCATTTTGCGCGCCGATGTTCGCGCGAGTCGCAGCCGCACCATCGACCTCATCATCGAGGAACCCTCCGATCTAGAGAATTCCTCTGTGCGTGGCCGAAATCGGGGACTGTAGAGGGGTGGTCGGCGCCGCGCTCCCGTGGCACACTACCGTGGTCCCATGAGCTTGTCTTCGCGTGCACCATCGTCAGCCCTTTGTCTTGTCTCACTCCTTCTTTCGGCGTGTGCGAGCAGTGCGCCCGCTCTTCCTGTGGAAGACGTCCTCAAAAACGCCGCGCGCGCGGGTCAGGGAATCTCGTCGGCATCGTTTCAAGGGGAGGTGACATTCGATGTCACGACATCGAATGGACATTCGTTCCAGGGAATTGCGAACCTCGAGGGAGAGATACAGGATGGTGGTACACACATCCACTCGATCATCGATGCGGACATGCACATGGATGCGCCAGGTGTGCCAACGACTCTCGCGGGTGAAATCGAAGTCATTGCGACGCCGCTTGAGACATTTCTTAGACTCCATTCGCTCTCCTCCGAAGAAGATCATCCGCTGACGCACCCCGATGTCATCGGTGCGCTTAAAAATCAGTGGTGGGTGATCGCCGATGAGTCTGCCGGGGATTTGGCACTCCTTCCCGTGACACCGGACCCCGCTGTTCTCCAGGCGCAGGCAGAGGTGGTTTCGGTTCTGCGTGACCGCGGGTTCGCGGCTATCCGCGGACGACGCGCGTATCACTACGAGACCTCCATTGATCATGAGAAACTCACGCTCTTCCTCGTCGAACTTGCACGAGAGCGCGGTGAAGTCTTCGATCTTGCGGGTTTGACAGAGGAGTTGGCGTCTTCTGCGGCGACAGGGGAGCTGTGGATAGATGCCGAGACATTTGTCCTGCATAGGGTACAATGGACGGTAACGTCCCTTCCCCTCGGCACGTCAGGCTCCTCAACCTTCTCGTTTACGATCGATATTTTCGATCATAATCATGCTCCGCCGATTGAGCTTCCCGACAACGCCGTTCCTCTCGATCCGATCATCGGAACCGATGCCAGCATACTCGCGCCAGGCACAGACCTGCCGTCGGCATCCGCTCTCGAAGAACAGATCATCGAGAAAATGCTCCAGGAAGGCGTCCCTCTGACCCTCCCCTGATTCCTTGCCCAATCAGCCACTCCCCGTCGACGGCATCACCTCTGCTTCTGCACCCACGCCTGTTGGAGCCCTGCCTCCGTCGGCTCTGGCAACGAAACGGATGAAGTTTGCGATTGTGGTGCTCCTTACCGTTCCCTATGTTCTCTTCGTTGGATGGTGCGCATTTCTGCTTGTTGTTCTTCCGAGCGCCTCGGGAGAGTTTCAGGAACTTCTCGTTCCTGGGCTTATGAGCTCCGCGATTGCGGGTGCGATTCTACTTCTTGCTGGTGCGCTGGCGATGAGACGAATTTTGATGCGAAAAGGGGTGACCAATCTTGTAAAACTTCTCGGCGGACTCCGTGTGATCGCCTTTCTCCTTCCGGGCATAGCTCTTTGCATCGCGGTGCCGGTCCTGACCGTTCGTGAACCCGCACTCGCCGTTGAAATTACTTCGCCAACAGATAGTGCGTCGTTCATTGCCCCGCTCGCGGTAAGCTTCAGTGCGGAGCGCGCTGTGGATATTTTGAAGCGCAGGGGTCTCAATGTCATTGGTGTCTCCTGGGACTTTGAAGGAGATGGAGTGGTAAATGACAAGACCGTGGTCGCGACGAATACCGCCGTCTACGAAAAATCTGGATCCTTCCCAATGGTTGTGGTGCTAGAGCTTTCGGATAACTCCGTGCGAACGATAGGCAAGCGGATTGTGATTCCGACGGCCGTGTTCTCGGTGGCGCCGATTCGCCCAGGCGTGGATGAGCCTGTACGGTTCTCGGTGGCGCACTTGCTCAGTCCCACAGAGCAAATCAAAGAGGTCCGCTGGGATTTTGACGGCGACGACATCATCGATCAAGTATCAGATCTTCCCGATGCCGCGCACACGTACCTACGCACAGGAGTATTTCCTGTGACTGCTATAGTTACTCTCTCGAACCAGGCAGAAAAGCGATTCCGTAGAGATGTTGAAATTTTTGATCCGCTGCCACCCACGTTCCCTGTGGTCATCGTGTCCGAGCCTGAGCGTCTCATTGGTCCTGCTCCATTTGGGACCATTTTCCATGTGGAAACGGAAACCGAGATAGAAGATGTCATCTGGGATTTCGGTGATGGAGAAAAAGCGAGAGGTAATCGCGTCGCTCATAGCTACAACCGCCGTGGCGTGTTTGAGGTGAAGGCCCAGGTGCATGCGGTCGATGGACAAGTTGCTGAGTTATCGCGAGTGGTGCGCGTCGTAGAAGATCTTCGTCTCGGAGATCTAGTGGTAGAAGGAACGCCATCATTTGAACGGGGAGTGCTTCGTGGGGGTGTTCCTGTCACTGTCAGCTTGAGTGCACGCACCGCTGTTCCACTTATCGAATTTACGTGGGAGGCACCGGGGGCGATGATCGAAAAGGTCGCGG
>JAGVCI010000004.1 GCA_020059985.1 Candidatus Peribacterales bacterium
CAAATCAAATGATCGCGATCCGCCCCAGCAGAATCCTGCGGAAGCGATCTGTCCGTTTCCGGATGGGATCGTCTCTGCCCAGTCGATCACTGCCTGTAAATCGGCGTTCACTTGATCGAGATCGAGCGTGCCAAGCGCATCGCGTGCAGCGTCCTCATCTGGGAAGTCACTCGTGCGTGTGTATTCCTCGCTGAAACCAGAGAGGAGGTCTGGAGCCACCGCGATGTAGCCAGCCTCGGCGACTTGGTCAGCCATGCCGCGAGCCCAGTCATTCAGTCCACGGTTCTCGTGGATGAGGAGCACAACTGGCGCCGATTCACTCACTTCAGGATAGACGACCCACGTATGCACTGTCCTTCCATCATACTCAACCTCCACCCATTCCTGATGCCTCGGAGAATCATTCAGTCGATCCATTGCCTCGGTTTGCACTTCACCTTCATCACCGTGATTCAAGTGTTCATCCGTTGTCGGAGTTTCCGTGACGGATGCCGTACAGGAAGCGAGAAGGACTGAGCCGGTGAGGAGGAGGATTTTTTTCAGCATAAATTCACTGTACCAGACCGTATGACGAACGAAAGTTTGTTCTCTTTCAAATCTCTTTATTACGCATTCACCGGCTCTGCCTTCACATACATCGAGGACAGCAGCTTGTACGCATTCGATTGTCGAGCGAGCAGTGTAACCATGAGACCGATGGCACCAGCGATCATGAAGACGAGAGCGATGCCACGACCCATTCCAACTCCGAACCATCCGCCGATCAGCTCAACTCCTGCGCCAGTCGTCATGAACGGGATGAAGATGAACTGCGCGATTGGTCCGATCAGAAACGCAGTGATCGGCGAAGCGGACATTTCGACGCTCTGCGCGAAGCCAAACACACGACCTTGTCGTTCCAGCGGCACGACCTTCTGCACGATCGTGTGCTCCGTCGCCTCGATGAATGGCATACAGAACACCCAGACGAGCGTACCGATGCTGAGGAGCACGATAGAAGGTTGAATCACAAAGAACATACATGTTGACCACGTCACGATATTGATAGTGAAGAGCGTCCTGAGCGGCTGCTGGCCCAAACCTTTTTTCGCGATGTAGAGACCACTGAGGATGAAACCCATACTCAGGAATCCCCAGAGAGTTCCCCAGACCTGCACGGAAACGAGCGAAAGACCGTACGCGTCCATTAGTGCCATGAAGACGCCACCGAGGAAGTTATTGAACGTGGTGAAGAAGATGAGCGAAAAAAGACCAGGCACTCCGCGAATGGCTTTGATGGTTCCTTTCACATCCACTTTCTTCGGTTTGTCCTGTGTGTGGACGATCGCTTTCTCCGGAATGGAGAGGAAGAGCAGGTGAATGATTGCGATGACCGTGAGAATAATCGCCGAGACCATCACCCAGTACATGCTGGAATACCCAAGTGCGAGTCCGCTGAAGATACCCGCGCCGGAGGAGGAAATACCCATCACCATGCCGGTGACACCATTCGCTTTATCGCGTTCACCCTCCGGAATGAGCATGGTCACGAGCGTCGGGAGCGCGATCATGCGGATATTTCCCGAGGTGACACCAAAGAGGATGAGAAGCGCCATCAGCCACACAACGGGGTTTCCGATCGAGGTGAATGATTCTTCTGGGACAGATACGAGCAAGAGAAGTGCGGCCGAGAAGAAGAGAAGAGTTGAAAAACTAGAGATCAGCATCGCACTCTTCTTTTTGTGATGATCGACGATCGATCCGAGCCAGAAGCCCGCGAGCGAGGAGATCACCATGAATGCTCCACCGATGATCGAAGTCGTGAGAACCGATTGTGTTTCTAGATACAGCCAGAAGATGAGCGCAAACCACACGAAGAAATTGGTGACGGAAACCACCAAAGTATTCGAGATGACGAGAAGAAAGGCGCGCATGGAGCGCGCAGTGTAGCTGTTCCCTAGAGGTGAAGCGAGGGTTTTATCATGATTCGACATTTATTGTGGGCAATCCTTTTACTTGCCGGACTCCTCCTCTTCGCGTGCACGTTTTATCTATTTTAGTGTACTTCTTATCATTTGCCTCAACGTCACTTTGCCTTTTGTGGTCTTAAAATACTTCTCTCGTCGCAGTGCATCCTCCTTTGATACGTGTCCCTCGAAATAGATTAGTTCAATGGGTAATCGCTTTGCGGTCGAAATATTTTCTCCACGTTGATGTTGTTGCACTCTGCGCTCGAGATCATTCGTCGATCCTATGTAGAACATATGATCTTTTTGACTGCGCAGCACATAGATATACCAAAATCGCATAGCAGGCGATTGTACTCTTTGAGTTGCCCTTGCACCAGTCGGCCTTCGGCCTCCGGTGCAGGGCATGCACAAAATGCTTGTTAAGGAGATTGGCGTTGCCATGCACTCGAGCGAAGCGATTTGAATAGTCCTGCACCATTCGCGCTTATCCCCAAAGAGAATATTGAGAGTCGCGAAAGGAACAAGCAAACAGAGTGCGCTCAGATGCAGGACATGAACCACTCGTCACAGATATAAAGTGAATGGATGTTGGCGCAGCCATGAACCCGAGCAAAGCGAGTGGTTCATGGCTGGGG
>JAGVCI010000112.1 GCA_020059985.1 Candidatus Peribacterales bacterium
CCGCTCTACAACAAATCGAATGTCCTCTTCGGCCTGCACCGAGCGAAAGAAGCATTGCGCGAAGCGACGCACGTCGTGATGGTTGAGGGATACTTCGATGTGCTTGCGTGTCATCGTTTAGGCGTGAGTAACGTTGTTGCCGTCAGCGGCACGGCGCTCACTGAGCAACATGTGAAGATGCTGAAGCGGTACACCGAGTCGGTGGTGCTCTGTCTCGACCAGGACCGTGCCGGGCGCGATGCAGCTGCGCGCGCGTTCACACTCTGCGCAGCGGAGGATCTGCAGGTGACGGCAATCACACTCCCCGCAAAAGATCCTGATGAAGCGGCGATGAAAGATCTCGAAGGAACACGCAATCTTCTCAAGAGTGTCGGACGCCCGTACGTCGAGATGCGGATCGATGAACTGAAGCAGTCCGAAGATCTCTCCTCTGCTGCGGGCAAACGCAAAGCTCTCACGGAACTTTTGCCACTGCTCTCTGCGGTGAAGAATGCGGTAGAGAAGGAACACTACAGTGCGATCGCGGCTGCAGCGCTCGGGACGACGCCGACAAGTTTCCAAGAAGAGATCGAGCGTTTCGCAAAGCAGTCTCTCATCGCACCCTCACAAAAACCCGATGACGAAGAACATGCGAGCGTCCAGGAAGAACATGTAAAGACGGGGTTCTCTGCGACTGAGCTCGTACTCGCACTCCTTGTGCTCTACCCCGCGTATCGCGAACGCATTCTAAAAGAACTCATTCCTCCAGAGGAGGGATGTGCTGGTGCACTCTACGAGTCGCTCAAAGAAGCACCGGTCACCGTGTCCGCACTCGAGGAAATCCCGCTTCCGCCTGAGCACCGTGAGCGGGCTGCCATTCTTTTGCTCTATTGTGAGCACCATGAGTTCGGGCACTGGGCCGATTCCCTCGCTCTGCGTGAAATCCGTGGAAACCTCGTGAGAGCGAACAGAGAAATCCTCCGAGTAAAGCAGCGGGAGATCTCCAAAAAGCTTCTCGTTGCCCATAAAGAAGGTCGATTGGCCGAGGCAGCACAACTCTCGACGCAGTACAGCCAGGTGCTCAAACTCGCCAAAATGGCCTCCGTGTAAGGTACTCCTGACATCCTGAGCGCTCAGAATTGGTCTAAGTCGCTTGCTGGACCCAGCATTCCAATTCTTTTTCCTTTGATCGATTGCCTATTCCTCTATACTCTCCGCCCGTATATGGCTTCGCACCCACGAAAATTCATAGCCCAACCGACCGATGAGGATCTGAAAAAATTTCCTGATGCAGTGAAGCACCTCATCAAGAAAGGTCGTGAGCAACGCTATGTCACCCACCAGGAAATTATGGCAGCAGTGCCGAACGCCGAAGAGAACGTCGATCTTCTCGATGAGATCTACACGCTCCTCACGGATCTTGGTATCCAAGTGATCGATGTGAAAGACGCGCTCATCTGGGAAAAGAAAGGCCGCAGCGAGATGACCGTTCCCGAGCCGACGCAGGACCTCACTGAGGTTGCGCAGTTTGCGGATGAGGACGAAGAAGGGGAGGGTGGCGACGATTTTGATGCCGATGACGACGATGGCAAGACTTCCACGGCGGAGAAAATGGAGGACGGCGATGTGATGGATGTGGTCGCGACGGCCGGAATCGTTCTCGATGAAAAGGACTTGAGCGATGAGGAAAAAGGCAAGCGTCGCAAGGAGCGCGAGGTCGACCTTCTCGAAATCAGTAACGACTCCGTGCGTATGTACCTCTCCGAGATCGGACGCGTGCCGCTCATCGATGCACGTAAAGAGGTCGAGCTCGCACGACGTATTCGTAAAGGAGACGCAGCAGCCAAACAGCAGCTCGCCGAGGCGAACCTCCGCTTGGTCGTGAGTATCGCAAAGAAATACATCGGTCGCGGACTCTCTTTCCTCGATTTGATCCAAGAAGGAAACATCGGACTCTTCCGCGCGGTGGAGAAGTTCGACCCGGAGAGAGGATTTAAGTTCTCGACGTACGCCACGTGGTGGATCCGCCAGGCGATCACGCGCGCGATTGCCGACCAAGCGCGCACGATTCGTATCCCGGTGCACATGGTCGAAACGATCAACAAACTGACGCACACGCAGCGCCGCCTCGTGCAGGAACTGGGACGCGAGCCCACGGTGGAAGAACTCGCGGTCGAAATGGAAATGGACGTGAAGAAGGTGCGCCACATCCAGAAGATCAGCCAGGACATTATCTCGCTTGAGTCTCCGGTTGGGTCCGAAGAAGACAGCAAGCTCGGCGACTTCATCGAGGATGAAGAGGCAATCAATCCGTTTGAGGCAACCAACCGTCAGCTACGCAAAGAGAACGTGCATTCCATGCTTGAGTTCCTCACGCCGAGAGAGCGAAAGATCATCGAAATGCGCTTCGGACTCAAAGATGGGATCGGCCACACACTCGAAGAGGTGGGCAAGGAATTCGGCGTCACACGTGAGCGTATCCGTCAGATCGAAGCGAAAGTGCTTCAGAAGATGCGCGATCACCCCCGTTCCATGACGATCCGCGAGCATGGTGGAGCAGCGAAGCGCGTCGGCTTCTCTGCCGTGCAGGCTTTCAGCCAAGGCAAACTCTGTCCGGAGTGTCGCCGTGGAATGCTGGTGCAACTCGTGCGCGACGGTGTGAAACTACACAAGTGCGACCACTGCGCGTACGAAATGGCGAAACTTTAGGCGGGTAGAGCGTTAGGGCGATAG
>JAGVCI010000019.1 GCA_020059985.1 Candidatus Peribacterales bacterium
ATCATCGCGCTCAATCGTCCATGCACTGCGGAGATCGTCAAAAAAATTATCGATCAAAAAATGTTCGTCGAAGTACTCATCGCCCCCGAGTACGAGAAAGATGCGATGGAACTCTTGAAGAAGAAAGAAAACCTCCGTGTGCTCGAGTGTCCATGCGCTTCGAAAGAAGAAATTCTCGTCTACCGCTCCGCACTTGGGGGAATGCTCATTCAAAATTCTGACGCTAAAGAAATTTCGAAGAAAGATCTGAAGTGCGTGACGAAGAAAAAGCCGACCGACGAACAGATCGAAGATCTTCTCTTCGCATGGAAGTGTGTAAAGCACGCAAAGTCGAACGCTATCGTCTTTGCGAAAGACTGCACGACTGTCGGCATCGGTTCGGGGCAGACGAGTAGAGTGGATGCGACACATCTCGCAGCACGACGGGCAGGGGAGAGCTCCAAGGGCGCAGTCATGGCGAGCGATGCGTTCTTCCCATTTCCCGATTCTGTGGAAGAGGCCGCAAAACACGGCATTGCCGCGATTATTCAGCCGGGTGGATCGGTCAAAGATGCTGATGTCATAGCCAAAGCAGACGAACTTGGCATCGCCATGATGGTCACCGGAGTGAGAGCGTTCTGGCACTGATATTTGTATAAACGCCTAAGGAAGATCATTCTTCTCCTATGAGAGAGTGTTTTCAGTGGTCCCATGGTGATGAGCTCCGAGTGTCTCTGTTGCAGCTAGCGCGAAAACTTGATGGTGTGGAAAACAAAGAAGATTGGGAGATGTCTATCGAAGAGAAAAATGAAGTGTGGGCAGAAGTTGGTTGGCGCATCGGAAGTTTGCGATCTGATATGGGCAACG
This sequence comes from Candidatus Peribacterales bacterium, assembly GCA_020059985.1. Lineage (GTDB taxonomy): Bacteria > Patescibacteriota > Gracilibacteria > Peribacterales > Peribacteraceae > JAGVCI01. The sequence goes on from JAGVCI010000019.1 coordinate 847, forward strand.
AAATCGATTCGATTATTGGAAGATTGCCGCAAAGTGAGCGAGACACATTGAAGATCGTCCTCGGGCAACTCAAATTTCACGGCGTCGCATGGAGTCTTTCTTGTATTCGAAAGTATCGCGAGGAATTAGAGGCTTCGTCTCCCAGCGAGTGATTCTTTGAGAGTTACCCGATCTGCAAATTCGATGTCTGCACCCATAGGAAGACCATGCGCGATGCGTGTAATCGTTTTCACGGTATCGCTCAGTTTCTGACGAATGTAGTTTGCCGTTGCTTCACCCTCTATGTCGGGGTTCGTCGCTACGATCAATTCTGCGATGCTGCCGGTTTTACACCGATCGATGAGCTCTTTCATTTTGAGTTGTTCCGGTCCCATGCCATCGATGGGGGAGAGAACACCATGAAGCACGTGATACAGACCACGATACGGCGTCTTCTCGAATGCGATCACTTCCAGGGGATTTTCCACAACTAAAATCATCGAGCGATCGCGACTGGTGTCGCTGCAGATACTGCACTCATCTTGGAGTGTCACCATCTGACAGGTTTTGCAGTACTTCAGCTCTACTTTCAGATCTGCGAGCGCCTTCCCGAGCGATTCTGGCGAGGCCTTGGAGCTCCGGAGTAGGTGAAAGGTGAGTCGTTCAGCTGATTTCGGCCCGATCCCTGGGAGTTTGCTGAACTCTTCGATGACCTTGGTGATTTGCGGAGGAAGAAGAGGCACGACTGGAAGATACAAGAAACAAGAAGTAAGATCCAAATTGTCTCTTGTTTCTTAAGATTTTTTTTCTCAATATTCTTCTCCCCTTCTTAATTTTTTCTGCACATCTTGATCTTTGATTTTCTGCCGCTTATCATGCCGTTTTCGACCACGACCTAACCCAAGAACAATCTTCACAAATCTTCCGACTTTTAGTTCGAGCGGGACGATCGCGATTCCTTTTTCGTCGGTCGCAGATTTGAGTCGCGCAATCTCAGAGGCTTTTAAAAGGAGCTCCCGATCACGATGAGGGTTGTAGTCTTCAACCCCCGACGCGAATGCGTACGGAGTGATGCGTGTATTTTTGAGGATCGGTTTATTCTGCAAAAAAGAGACATACGATCCTGCGAGATGAACATTCCCTAATCGACACGACTTCACTTCTTGACCTGTCAGACGGAGTCCTGCTTCCACCGTTTCGAGGATCTCGTAGTCGTACCGCGCGCGCCGGTTCTGTGCGACAGATTTCACGAGGTAGAGTATGCAGCGCTACCCCAGGTATGGAAAGAGATAAAATGTCGTGAATTGCTCATCCTGATCAGGAAAACCTCAAATTGACAAAACTGTAATAAAATGTAATATGTTGAGGTCAGAACTTCTGACACCTTTAAGATTCCCTTTATTGGGTGATCACGGGTAATCCCGACATGAAGGTGGCAGCTACTGACATTCTCAGGGCTCCATCCTCTTATCTGGGTGTCGCCCTGATTTTTTTATGCGGCTCTGCATAATGAACAAAACACTTCGTGTCTTCTTTAGCATTCCTAATATCGGCGTAGCGCTACGCCGACATAAGTGATGTATTTAAGAAATTTAGAATTTCTCACTACCGCGAAGCCGTATTAAAGTCCGGGCATGAGCACAGCGAAAATTCGCTCGCCCCAAAACACGGTGATGAACGCCGCGAATGCGAGAGCGGGCGCGAAGGCCAACCGATCTTTGCGCGTTTTTTTATGGATCGTGAGAAACCAGATAGCAGCGACTCCTCCAAAGAAATAGGAAAGCAGTAACCACAACACAACCTGTGCTGTGCTCGTAAGCAGAAATCCGATCCCGATTGCGAGGAGGATGTCCCCGGTGCCGACCCACTTTCCTCTGCTGATCACCCATTGGAAGAAAAAGAATCCTGCGGCGAGTGCGGGGATTGTGAGAGAGAAATACCCCGTGCGTGCAGCGAAGAGGACCGCGAAGAGAACGAAGGGAATATTGAGTGCATCAGGAATTTTCTGCGTGCGTGAATCCACGATCGCAATCAGGAAAAGAAGCCAAAATGTGAGTGCGAGAAGAAACGCGGGGAAGGCGACGCCCCAGGAGTAGAAAGACAATGCGAAGATTGCGCCCGTCGCAATCTCGACGAGTGGGTACTGCGGAGAAATCGCTTTCCGACAGGAGCGACAGCGTCCGTGCTGGATGACGTAACTCACGACTGGGATGAGTTCCATGGGTGACAGCACGTGATGACACTTGGGGCACGCGGACCGCCCGAGGATTGTTTGATTTTTTGGTAATCGGTAAATGAGCACGTTCCCAAAACTCCCGAACACGAGGCCGAGTACGGCAAAGAAAATGAGAACAGGATCTATAGGCATTACGGGGATTCTACACGATCCTTACTTCGCCTGAAGTGCAGCGATCAGTCTGCGTCGGTGGATGAATGCTGCGAGGGCAAACGTGACTGCTCCAGCGAGCCAGAGACCGAGACCAGAACTGGGGAGTGAATCGGCATTTACAGAGGTCACAGAGGCCTCGTACGGCGGAGCCGGCGGCACGTACTGCTCTTCAACAGGAAAAGGTTCCTCGACAGTTTCGACGGGAATATCGATCTCCGTGGTAGGCGCCGGATCAACCACTTGGTCTGACCCTTCAGTCTCTTCGAGAGCAGCTTCGATTGCTGCGCGCTCTTCCTCGGTGAGTCCGTCCTGAATCTCGTTGGCACGATCGGCGATTCCAGAGAATGGATCATCGGGTGCAGAGAAATGTTCCGAAATCTCGCGGTTCTGTTGCAACTGTCTCTCGTATTCCGGATCGGAATGATCGAGGTTGGTATCTGTGGAATTTGATCCGCTAGGAAGAACAAGAAGCGCAGTCATACTTGGCTCCAATATTTCATACGCCGTATAGACACCGAGAGCGACGAGGCTCCCGACACCAGCACCAAGAAGTTGTTTAAGAAGTGAAGAACGTCCGGACATAGTGTTTGTGAAATCCTATTATTGTAGCAGTTTTTGTCTTTTGAGGCCAGATAGCCCTACGACGGTCTACGGAGGCTACTCTTGTACTTTTCCGGCTCGAACGCTGGAAGACGCTCAATCGGATAAGGCAGATCGGACTCCATTACACCTGGTGGAAGTTTTTGATCGTACCCAAGGAGAATGAGATCGGGAGCAATGGTACGAACAGGCGCGAGATAATCATCGTTATCACCAAGAACGACGTGTGCATCAGGAAAGAGAGACTCAATTTTTTTCTTTCGATCATCCTCACTCTCCACTGGTTTTCTTTTTTTGATCCGCTCTACGGTGTGATCACGCGCAACTACCACCCACAACTCTCCTCGAGCGCTCGCTTCGTGTAGGACAAACTCGTGTCCCGGATGGAACTGATCAAACGTACCAAAGACGAGCACGCGCATGGAAAAAGCTTATCGCGTGACACGCAAAGCGCAACGCCTAGGAGGACGGAGCGTTCAAATCGATCGAGTACACCCGTTTCTCGTCTAGAACGTAGAGATTGTGCTGATCGGGATCGACGTAGAGGTCCTTCAGTTCCCCGATCTGCTCTCCTTCGAAGACATACTGACGCAGGTACGAAGACTCTCCTGTTGCTCCACCATCTGTCACCACAATCACGCGCGCGTCGACTGGGTCCAAGATGTAGAGATTACCATCAAGAATCTTGAAGATCTTCGTCGCGTTTGCCATCGCATTCTCCGGCAGGTGCCGCACCACGAAAGGCCGCACCTCTCCCCGGAAGAGTTTCACGAGTTCGCCACCCTCTTTGAGGACGTAGACGTTCCCATCGATCGCCATGTCGAGTGCACCGGTAAGTTCGCCGTTTACGTTATATTCCGTCGGCGCACCGTAGCGGTTACTGAGGCGCTCATAGCGGTAGATTTGGTTGTTTTGAGGCGAAAGAATATAGAGGAAGCGGAGGTACGTCTTGATATCGCTTCCCGCTATCCATCCTGCAGGATCGTCTGTCTTCATAGAGGTCGGCTGACCGCCAATAATTTCCATGACGCTGTTGTCCATCAGTTGGAAGAGAAGCGTCTGCATGCGCTCGAAGTACGTCCCATCCATGATCAACTCCTCTTCGGAGAGTCGATCTGGTTCATCAATGGTATTGAGAACGACGCGGTACAGATCCTGGCGGTCGTACGCGACGAACTCTCCGTCGACGACACCGACGAGTCCCTGCGCCTCCACATCCGGACTCTTGCTCGCAAGGTTCACAACCACACGCGGAGAGAGACGAACGATGTTGTTAATTTCTTCGCGCTTAGAACGGATACGATCGAGAAGATCGAGAGCTTCAATGCGGAAGAGCCCGCTGTCATGGTCCATGACTTGCTTTGCATGATCTTCTGCTCGAAGGAGCACAGCATTTGCTGAGTCGATGTCGCCCGTGAGGAAACGATTCTCGGCAGTGCGGATCTCTTCGTTAATCTGCTCCACAAGCGTCTGAAGCTCTGCCCTAGACTGCGTCCGTTGGCTAAACGACGTGAGATTTACGAATGCCCAGATGACGAGAAAAATCGCAACGGCGCCAGCGAGGAGGAGGAGATGCGCACGTTTGCGACGCTTTGGATTTTTGAGGTCACTCAAGAGTGATCCTGGCAGCACGCGAAGTGTGCCCATCCATTTCGAACCTCCAAATCCTTTGCCAGCGGTCTTTAGTCCGCCAGTCACTACAGAGAACATCGAAAGAAGATCGACAGAGGGAAGCGCGCGCCTCTTTTTTCCGCGACCTCCACGGGAGGGGAGAGCGAGAGTCGGTTTAGCGGACGACCCACCAACACGGATGGACCCCAGTGCGGCGTGTTCACGTTCCGAGTCGAGAGAGGCTGCGACTTCGTCGAGTAGTTGATCCCCATGGGAGACGAGCTGCGCGAGTTGAGCGGGCGTGAGGGCGCGGAGAAGACGCTGCGTGCCAAACACCACCGCATCGCGCGGTTCCAGTGTTCCGCTGGCAATGTGCACAAAGGCCGGCGTGGGCTTTCCTCTGGTGTATTCGGTGATTTGGCTGGCAGCACCTCCACGAACGATGTATCCCTCGGCGCGCCCCGCATGGGACACATGCAGTGTTCCATCACTCGAGACGATGGCGAGGATTGCGTGCACATCATCAATCGACTTAGAGAGAAGAAGACCTTTCAGAAGGCCGTTAAGTTCTTTGAGCGTGCCGTCGAGCCGAGTGCTCGGGTCGCCCTCCGTTTCAAGTAATGCATGTTGAATCACGTTCAAGTACTCCTTCTCTAAACGCTTTGCTTCTGCGGTCTCCGCCTCCACCTGCAAAAGAACCATCACTTTCTCTTTCTGGTTCGTAACCAGTTCGTGGGAGGTGAGATACAAGCCGCTGGCCGACTTTGTCGAGCCTGTTTGGACGGATATGTCCATACAGGGGGTAAGGCTACCGTTCCTATGCCCAAAGGAGCAAGCGAACTTTTTCCGTGAAACCACTCATAGGATCCACACAATTTTGCAAAAAAGTCATATATAAATTTGTTTATTTTAAGCCAAAAAAACGTGTATAGGACAAATACTCATTGTGTTTTTCCCTTGGAAGAGTACACTGACGGTGAACCTATTCTTACCCAACATACATGAAGAACGTTCGAGATTGGCTGCAGAAGAATGCAGCAAACCCAGGAGGGTCTTCCCCGGTACCTCCGCAAAAAAACAATAATCCGAGGCAACCGACGGAGAGGCACTCTGGTCCGCGACCTGCGCAAAATAACAGGCCGAACAATAATCGCCCTCCGGAGCGACGTGGATTCCCACTCCGCATGTACCCCCTTGGTGGCTTCGAGCAAGTGGGGCGCAACTGTTTCGTCCTCGAAGTCGATCAGGATATTTTTATCATCGATATCGGTCTGCAGTTTCCGGACGAGGACATGCTCGGAATCGATTACCTCATCCCCGATGTCTCGTATCTGAAAGGGAAAGAGAATCGCATCAAAGCGATCCTCTTCACTCACGGACACTTGGACCACATCGGTGCGGTGCAACATCTTCTGCCGAAACTGCATTTTCCTCCCTGTTACGGAACCAAGCTCACCATGGCCATGGTGCGCAAACGTCTCGATGAGGAAAAGCTGACGTCTAAGGCACGCTTACACAATGTTCCGTACGGAGAAAAAATCCGCTTCGGAAAGGTGGAAGTGGAGTTCTTGAAAGTGACGCACTCCATCCCCGACTCTGCCGCCATCGCCATACGTACGCCGTATGGAACGATCGTGCACACAGGCGACTTCAAGTTCGACCTGACACCGACCAACGAAGGACCGGCAGACTTCCAGCGCCTCGCAGAGCTGGGGAAAGAGGGAGTGCTTGCGATCATCGCTGACTCCACCAATGCGACGAAGCCAGGACACAGTAAGAGTGAATCCGAAATTTCGGCGACACTCCGCGATCTCATTCGCGAAGCAAAGGGCCGCGTGATCATTTCCACGTTCAGCTCTCTCCTCAATCGTGTGCAACAGGCACTCGATCATGCGAAGGAGTTCAATCGCAAAGTGTTTATCTCCGGACGCAGCATGGAGAACAACATCGAGATCGCGCAGAACCTCGGCTATATCAAGGCTCCTCGCGGAATGATCCGCAAAGTGGGCCCGGGTATGGAAAAGATTCCTGATCGCGAAGTCATGATCCTCACCACTGGTAGTCAGGGTGAGGAAAATGCAGGACTCGCGAGAATTGGTCTCGGGACACACCGCCACATCACGGTGAAAGAGGGTGACACCATCATCCTCAGTTCGAACCCAATCATTGGCAACGAACGCTCAGTCGCAAAGGTGATTAATAACCTGCACCTGAAAGGTGCAACGGTAAAAACCAATGCGGAGCTGGCGCTCCACGTCACTGGTCACGGTCACCAAAACGACCTCCTTCTGATGCATCGTCTCGTGCAAGCGAAGCACCTCATCCCCGAACACGGCGAACCGCACATGCGCGCTGCGCATGCGGACCTCGGCCGCAAAATCGGGTACGAGGACAATCGTCTTCACCTTCTGGAGAATGGTGAAATCCTAGAATTTGATTCCAATGGAAATGCGCGAACAAGCAAACAGAAGATCACGGTCCAAGATGTCATCATCGATGGACTCGGAAGTGCTGGCGAGGGGCAACGCGTGCTCAACGATCGCAAGATCATGAGTAGTGGTGGTGCCATCGTCGTTATCTTTCGTGTGTATCAGAAGAGTCGACGCTTAGTCGGCGATCCTGATGTCATCTCTCGTGGACTGATCTACGGATCTGAGCAGACCGATATCACCCGCGAGGTGATCCAAACTGCGAAGAAGGCTTACGAGGAAACTGTCGGTCGTGGCGAGCAGGAACGAAAAGAATGGAAGCGTGCCGTTCGCGGTGCGCTCTACCGTTACTTCGACCGCAAGCTCAACCGCGAACCAATGGTCGTCCCGGTCTTCATCGAGGTCTAGGAGATTACTTTCGTCATTTTCCCCTTCACTCTCCATCCCTCATACGGCGTCCAGCCGCAGTGAGCATGGAGAGTTTTTGCGTGGAGATTCCACTCCGCATCGGGATCGATTTCGATCGTGCCTGAATTCTTCTTTGTCTTTCCTAAATTGAAGATGGAGTTGGGATTTTCGAAGCACAGACGCTCGATGTCTTTGTAGGTGAACTTCTTCGGAATCCTTTTCGATGTCGGATGTGGCCATCCGCCCGCCGCAACGGTGAGGAGAAGCGGAAGCATAGTCTCGACGCCAGGCACGCCACTCGGAGCGGTCTCCGATTTTTTTTCTTCGATGGTATGTGGAGCATGATCAGTCGAAATACAGTCGACCGTGCCATCGGCGATGCCTTCCCAAAGTGCTTCACAGTGTTCGAGAGAGCGCAGAGGAGGATTCATCTTTCCGAACGTTCCGAGCGCACCGTAGTCATTCGTGCTTAAGAACAGGTGATGTGGTGCGACTTCGCAGGTGATCTTGATTCCGTCTTTCTTTGCCTTTCGCACGAGAGCGATTCCTTTTTTGGTGGAGAGATGAGCAACGTGAAACGCTGTCCCATATTTTTTGGCGAGCGAAATTGCATGCGCGATGGCTTTCTCTTCAGACTCGGGTGGGCGACAGAGAGAATGCGCCGTGATGTCTGTCGGATGCGCATGCTTCTTCGTCGCCTCAGTATTGAGCTCCGCATCTTCGCAATGTCCGACGAGAGGGATAGAAAGCTCTGCGGAGAGCTCAAAAGCTTTTTCGATCACATCTTCTTCTGCTTTCTGATGTCCTGTGGAGTGATCAAAGTAGAGCTTCAACCCTGCACAGCGTGATCGAAGAGTTTTATCGGACCAAAGTATCCGAAATTCATCGAGATGAGCTTGTTCCGTCGCACCGAAGAAGAAGTGAATGTCGCAATCGGTAATTTCTTCTGCGCGCTTCACTTTATCTTTGAATGCTTCAACTGACGTTGTCGGCGGATCGGTATTCGGCATTTCACACACCGTCGTCACTCCGCCTGCGCGTGCAGACGCGGACTCGGATTGCATCGTGCCCTTGTCAGGAAACCCTGGCTCACGGAAGTGCACGTGGCAGTCGATGAGACCCGGCAGTGTGAGAGTTTTAGACATCAGAGGAAGAGGAGACGAAGCGCACCGATTGTGATGATGACGAGGAGAAGTTTCTCGAAGAGCTCTTCACTAACATACCTGAGAAGTCTCTTTCCAATCGAGACACTCACGAGAAGGACAGGAACAGAGAGAACAAGGACGAGGAATGCATCGTTAGTCCATTCTGTATTAGGAACATAAGCAGACACTTTCCCGATATTCATAAGAAATGCGGTTGCTGCAGATGTTCCGACAAAGACTTCTTTACGTAATCCCAAAGAGAGAAGAGCTGGGTTTCGAACGAGAGCTGCGTTACCGATAAGGCCGCCAATGAATCCGTTCACAAATCCACTAACAAGAAGATTACGCCGTGTACCTTCCATATGTGGCGTGATCTTGAATCCTTTCATAATCACGAATCCCAAACATGCGAGTCCAATACAAATCTCTGGGAGACGTTCCGGAACAAGGAAGAGCAGTAATCCACCAACAAAGCTCATCGGCACCCCGGTCGCGACGTACCACCCCACTGTTTTCCACTGAATGTAAGAATGAAAGTGATAAATTTTTGCGAGTTGTGTGGTGATTGTAAAAAGAGATGCAAAGGCAATGTTTGTTCGAATGTCATCAAGGAAGAAGCTGTTGAACACTACGATAATAATTCCAAGTCCTCCTCCTGAGATTGTAGAAAATATCCCCCCGACGAAGAGGAGGGGCAGAAGGAGAAAAATTTGTGGGTTCATTATGCTTTCTTCAGAAGCATGGAGAGCAGTGCCATGCGCACGTAGACGCCATTTTGTGCTTGTCTAAAGTAGGCAGCATTCGGCAAATCGTCGACATCTGTCGCGATCTCTCCGACGCGCGGAAGTGGGTGCATCACGGTGATTTTTTTGCCTTTCACCATTTTCCCTGTGAGGACATATTTGAGCTTCAGTCGCTCGTAATCATCCGCATTTTCGAAGCGCTCCTTCTGCACACGCGTCATGTAGA
>JAGVCI010000065.1 GCA_020059985.1 Candidatus Peribacterales bacterium
AATCTCCTCTAGCGCTTCCAGGCTTTTGCCAAGTATTCGCGGACGCAACGGTGCGAGTTAAAGTGGCCCATCAGGCCGATCGACCGCTTCATGCGACGGATCCATCGCACGTGATCGTGATAATAGTATTCCGGAATCACCTCGTATTGCAGCTGCGTGTAGAGATCTTCCGCGTCGATCTTCGTGTGGATCTGTCCCTCCACCGCATTGGCAAGCGGCCCGATGCGCCAGCCCGCTTCGTAGTCGCGACCGTACGCCTCCACCCACCAGCCATCGAGTGCGCTCATGTTGATGACGCCGTTGAGACACGCCTTCATCCCCGATGTCCCCGAGGCTTCGTGCAATCGGAGAGGAGTGTTGAGCCAGACGTCTGCCCCCGAGACGAGAAGCTTCGCGAGATCGGGATTGTAGTTCTCCAGGTACGCGATGCGTACGCAATCGCGGAGTTCTTTAGAGCGCTCGACCATGCGTTGAATGACCCCCTGCGAAAATGGATCGGAGGGGTGCGCGTTTCCAGCGTGAATAATCTGGATACGACCGCAGCAGACTTCTTTCAGGCGCAGAAGATTGGTGTAGAGCAGTTCCGGACGCTTGTACGGGACTACACGGCGTGCGCTCGCGATCAAAAGATGATCGGGATCGAAGCCTAAACTCGTGCGGAGGTTCACTTCATCGACCAACCGTTTTTTGGCTTCCCTATGGGCTCCCCAGAGTTCTTGGTCTGGAATATCGCGACAGTGCGCGGCCAGAAGAGACGGATCTTCGCGCCAACCGGGGATGGTTTTGTCGAAAAGCGTGCGCATTTCCTCGCAGGTCCAATGCACGTGGTGCACACCGTTCGTAATAGCGTCGATTCGGTGTCCCGGGAACATCCCGCGAGAGACTTCGCCGTGAATCTGTGACACACCACACGTAAATCTGCTCAGGTTCATCGCGAGCTCGGTCATGGAGAGCGCATCTGCGCCTGCAATTTTCTGGATGTGCCACGGCAGCATGTCTCCCACGACCTTGTGCGCGAGTGCGTAGTCAAACACATCGTGTCCCGCCTTCACCGGAGTGTGCGTGGTGAATGCGCACGACGGGCGCACGTTCTCATCTTTGAATTCGCGTTCTTTGAGAAGCTCAAGCGTGAGGAACGCAGCATGACCTTCGTTCATGTGAAATGTTCCGATGTCGCTAAACCCAAGCGCACGGAGCATGCGTACTCCACCAATGCCGAGCACGACTTCCTGTTTCAATCGCATCGCACCGTCTCCTCCATAGAGCTGATCCGTGATCGCGCGATCTTCGGGAGTGTTCCCGACAATATTTGTATCCAGAAAGAAAACTGGAACGATGTGATCGCCTGATCGAATTTCATACTTCCACGCACCGACTTTCACGTCTCTTCCTTCTATCGTCACTGAGATGACCTCTGAAGTTTTTTTAAGGAATTGTTCTTTATTCCACGAGATCTGTTCATAGCTCTGCGTCCCATCCGAGCGAATCTGCTGACGAAGGTACCCATGTTCCCACGCGACCGAAATACACGCAGCCGGCACCTTGAGATCTGCCGCCGAACGCATGATGTCTGCAGCCAGCATCCCGAGCCCTCCCGCGAAGGTCGGCATCGAACTCTCGAGCCCTATTTCCATTGTGAAATAGGCAACAGTGAGCGGTGTCTGATTTTTCATTTCTCACCAATATTATACATCAAATTGGCTATTTGAGGAATATCGATTCCCATGCGCTAAACTCCCTCTGATCCCATGACTTATCAAAAAATTCTTATCAAGGACATTCCGAAGCTCAAAGACGATGAGGTGATTCCATCACTCCAGAACGAAATACTTTTGCAGTATGAGCGAGCCCAAGCGTACAGAAAGAGAATTAATCTGATGCAGGGACGACAGCATGAAGAAGCAATGCATCTAGTGGATCGACTCGAGGAGGAGAGGAAATGAGAAAACCTCGTTGCAGAGGTCATTTTTTACACTACCATTTCTCTGATGAGCAAAATCGATCCACACATTTTCCGCGCCTACGACATCCGTGGAAAAGCGGGCAGTCAGATCACGGAAGACGTCTGTCTTGCAGTCGGTCGTGGGTTCGGTGCGATCGTGAAAGAGATGTACAAGATGGAGCACCCGCGCATTGCTGTGGGACGTGATGCTCGCATACACGGCCCCGCGTTTCATGCCGCGACCATCGAAGGACTGAAACAAAGTGGATGTCACGTGGTGGACATCGGGCAGACACCAAGTCCGGTCAATTACTTTACGATCTGCAATGAGAAGCTCGATGGAAGTATTCAGATCACCGCGAGTCATAATCCCGCGGAAGATAATGGACTCAAGCTGCAGCTGCGCGATGCAGAAGCATTTGCAGGAGACGATTTACAGAAACTCCGCGAGAGAATCGAAGGCAAAGATTTTTCTGATGGTGAAGGAAAAGTGGAATCCTTCGATGCGGTGACTCCGTATGTTGATCATCTGACAAAGATGTTCAAAGGAATCGGCAAAGGGAAACACATTGTTGTGGACCACGGAAATGGTGTCGCTGGACCTGTGTACAATCGAATTCTCAAAGCAATCGGGTGTGAACTCACCGAGCTCTACAGTGAGCCGGATGGCACATTCCCGAACCACGCGGCGGATCCGAGTAAGTACGAAACGCTCGCAGAGCTTCAAAAGACAGTGACGAAAGAGAAAGCAGCGCTCGGCTTCGCGTTCGATGGAGACGGTGACCGTATGGGACTCGTCGATGAACGTGGAACCATTCGCAGTGCCGATGACATGCTCCTACTCCTTGCAGAAGATCACTTGAAGCGTCGTCCGGGAGCACCGGTCGTTTTCACGGTGAGTAACTCGGGGGTGCTCGACACAGAGATCGCGAAGTGGGGTGGAAAACCCGTCATGTGCAAAGTCGGTCACTCCTTTGTGGAGCATACGATGAGAGAGAATGATGCGAGTCTCGGCGGAGAACAGTCCGGACACTTCTTCCTCGGTGAGGACTACTTCGGATTTGATGATGCGATGATCGCCGCGTTACGGATCTTGAAGATCACTGCAGAGTCCGATCAACCGATCTCTGCACTCTTTGAAAAATTCCCGAAGGTGTACCAGTCCGCGGAGCGACGACCGCACTGCCCGGACGGAGACAAGACAAGGATCGTCAAAGCCGTGATTGCACACTTCACCAAAACGCATCCGGTGAATACGCTCGATGGCGCACGCATCGATTTTGGTGACGGCGCGTGGGCGGGAATCCGTCAGAGTAATACGAGTCCAAAGCTTTCGATCGTGATAGAAGCACGGAGTCCAAAAAAACTCGAGGAGGTGGAAAAAATGGTCCTCGGACACCTGGAGTCGTACCCGGAAATAGAGCTCTAGCGGCCCCGAATTCCTCCTTGTTTAGGGCTACAGAACCACATTTTTTGGTGTATACTATAAGAGATGTGGCCATTTCGTCGGAAGCAGAAATCACGGGTGAAGAAATCGATGGAGAACCTCGTTGCGGGGCTCATCATCGGTGGCGCCATCGGGTCGATCGTCGGACGCAAACTCCTCGAAAAACACGATGACGAAGAAGGCCTCGATGAAGCAGAGGAAGCGGATGAGAATGAACTGGAGTAGCTTCTTAGCTAGTTAGCTAATTCGCTTCTTAGGATTTTGTGACATTAGAATCATAGACATTCTTTATCACCCCTAAGAAGCTAACTAGCTAAGAAGCTGTTATTCATCAAACTCCCCGACCAAGCACTTCTCCATCAGCTCTTTTAACTTGCGAGGATTTTTCGTCTGCGTGAGCGCCCACATCATCTTCACCACGGCGCACTCGTACGTGATATTGGAACCGGAGAAGACACCGAGACGCTCGATGGTCATCTGTTTGTGATACCGCGTGAGGTCCACTTTTCCGCGCGACGCTTGCGACGTGAGGAGCACGGGGATCTCTGCATCGGTTACAGTGCGCAACCACGGGAAGAGTTTCTCTGGAATCATTCCCGGTCCGTACGTGCGCAGCACAATGCCATGCGGCTTCGCGGCGATGACCGCGTCGAGGAAGGTCTGTGGAATACCTGGATGAAG